>NZ_VIWV01000002.1 GCF_007829875.1 Streptomyces capillispiralis
GGTGGGCGCGGGAGCGGTGGGTGGGTTACCAGCAGCGGGAGCTGACGTTGCCTACTTCGTTGCCCGTGAGCAGGCCGCCCCAGATGTAGTTGTCGTCCGCGAGGTAGACCCACTTGTTGTGGGTGTAGCCGTTTGCGGAGACGGTGCCGCCTTCGAGCCAGCACACGGCGGTGAGGTTCTGGTTTGCCGCGACGGTGTAGGCGATGCGGTAGCCCGTGGACGGTCCGATGCGCACGTTGCCCTGGATCCAGGTGGTGACCGTTTCGAACTGGGCGCTGGTGTTCGTCCGGTTGGTCTGCGGGGCTTGGGCCGCGGTGGCCGGAGCGGCCATGCCGGCGGCGGCCATGATGCCCGCTGCGGCTGTGATCATGATCTTGGTCAGTGGGCGTGACCTCGTCTGGTGCACTTTCTGATTCCCCCTGATGGGTTTGGGGAGGCCCTGGCGGGGCGGTCTCCCTGGTGCGGGCAGCGTCGTCCGTGGTGGGGTGCTGTGCAAGCTTTTCGGGGATCGTCGAAACGTTGCCGCGGCCGTCCGCCGTGGTGGCCGGGAACCGGCGTCCGGGGGAAGGGCATGCGGCCGGACGGTGTTGTGCTCGTCGGAGCACGGACGACGCTTTACGTTCACGACGGGGGTTGGTGTGACCGGCAGTCGTCTCTTACTGGGGCCGTTGGACGAGGTGCGCGTGGAGGTGGCCCGGGCTCCTGGCGCCAGCCTCTTCCCCGTGTTGCAGGAGGTGCTGGGAGGTGTGCGGCAGGGGGTGCCGGGGCGGTGGCGGAGCGCCGTGGAATCCGCTCTGCCCGCCTCGGCCGAGGTGATCCGTCCCTTGTTCGGGCCCGGGCACGGCTGGCTGCCCGATGTGTTGGCGCTGACCGGTGATGTGCGCGCCGCCCGTATGGAGAGTGTGCTGTCGCAGTTGCGGGAGGTCGGGCCGGAGGGCCTCGTGGCTGAGGTGACCGGGCGGTTCGGTGCCGTGGTGCCCCGGAGCTGGCAGAGGGTGCTGGATGACCCTGGGCGCTTTCTCGCCGCGTACTACGAGGTGGCCGACGCGGCCTGGCGGCGCTTGGAGCCGTTGTGGGTGCGGGCGGATGCGTTGTTGGGCAGGGAGGCCGAGCGGGTGGGTTCCGCTGTGGTCAGCCAGAACCTCGGTGTGGTGCTGACCGGTCTGGGCCCTCGGGTGCGGTACGTGGACGGGGTGCTTGAGCTGCCGCGGTGTGCGAGGGAGGTCTTCGAGCTCGGGGGTCGTCGGCTGGTGCTGGTTCCCGTGGTCTTCGGTGCGGCGGCCTCGATGCACAGTTTCGACCGTGATGATGTGGTCTGGTTCAGCTACCCGTTGCCCGGGCTGGGGCGTCTTGGCTCTCCGGGAGGGCAGCCGGTGGGTGAGGACGGTCTCGTTCGACTGCTGGGACCGGTCAGGGCGGGTGTGCTTCGCTCGGTGCGGCCGCCTGCGACGGTCAGTGAGCTGGCTCGTGTGCTGAATACGGGGGTCAGCACGATTACCTACCACTGCGAGTATCTGAGGGCGGTGGGTTTGCTTCAGCGGGAGCGTTATGGCCGTGAGGTGCGCCAGCGGCTGACCGGCCGTGGGGCTGCGCTGGTGGAGTTGTTCAAGGGTCCGGCCGGGTAGCGCTGCTGGCTGCGGGCTGGTTGGGGCAGGTCTCGGGGTGGCCTCCGTGGCCGCGTGATGCTGTGCCCTCTGGTGCTTGTGCGGCGCCTGTCTGGTGGGGTGAGCGGCGGTCGTGCAGAGGGTGGGGTGGTGTGTTCTGGTGCGGCTGGGCGGGGTGGAGGGGTGGGTGGTGTCGTTGGCCGTGCAGGGTCGGGGTGTGGGGTCGTCGGGGTACGGGGGCTGGTGGGGCGGGGTGGGGCGGGTGAGGTGGGTGGGGTGGGTGGGTGGGGTGGTGTCTGGGGCGTGGAGCGGCCGCTCGTTGCGCAGGGCGTTGTTGTGGGCGAGGAGGGTTTGCGAAGCGGAGGCCGGGCCGGGGCCGGCCACTGCGGGACCTCGCGGTGCAGGTGATCGTCGCGGCGCCGGGGCAGTGCCGTCCGGGCTGTCAGGTCCAGGGGGAGTGCGAGCGGCGTCAGTTGCGCGGTGGGGTTCCGTTCGTCGCCCTCCTGTCCGGCTCGGGGGTGGTGGCGTGGGGGGATGCGGAGGTCGTGCTTGACGCGGCCGGACGGCTCAGTGCTCGTTGAGTTGAATGGTGCGGGGTGGGGTGGGTGGGGCCGGCTTTGGTCTTTTGCGGGGTTCGTCGTCGGGTGTTTTCGCGGTCGGCGCCGGGCGGGGCGCGCCTGGTGGGGCAGGCGCTGTGGTGTGCGGCGGGTGCAGGGGCGGGCCTGCGGCTTTCGCCTGGTCGGTTGTGTGTCGCGCGGTGTGCTGGGCCGGTGGTGCGGTTCGCGTGGTTGGTTGTGCGTCATGCGGCGTAGTGGGGCAAGTTGTGCGTGCGGTGCGGTTTCTGCCGCGCCAGGGGGCGGGTCGTGTGCGGTATCCGCGGCGGCCGGTGGCCGACGGCGGCCGGCGCGCTGGCGCGCCGGTGCCGTGGTGCCGTGGTGCCGTGGTGCCGTGGTGCCGTGGTGCCGTGGTGCCGTGGTTGTCCCGTGGTGCCGCCGTCAGGTTCCAATGGCCGTGGGCTGGGGTGTTTGCTGCCATCGGCTGGTGGTCGGCGGGGTGCCTTTCGACGGCATGGGCGGGTGGGCTGGCCGGGCAGGACGCCTGTGGTGATGCTGTGGGGTCTGGGTCCTCGTCCGCGGCGGGGAGGGGAGGGATTGGGTCAGGGGTGCGGGGGCACATGCACCTCACAGTGGTGGAGGGGTGATCGACGATGGCCGGACGACCGGCAGCGGAAACGGCAGCGGCAGCGGCAGCGGGGCAAGGGGCGCGGACGGCGGGCCGTCAGGATGCTCGGACGCCGCCGCTGCGGCCCGGTGGCTACGATCCGGCCGACTACGCGGCAGTCGTGGTACGCGCTGCCCGGGAGGCCGGGGTTTCGCCGCTGCTGGTCATGGGGGTGCTCCACAACGAGGCCTACAAACCGCACCATCCCCTGCTGGAGCGGCTGTGGCAGTGGTGGAAACCCAAGGCGTCCTTCGGTCTGGCCAACATGCACCGGGCGACGTTCGAGCGGGTCCGGCACACGCATCGTCTGCCGGGCCGATGGCAGGACCTGCGGGATGACCCCGCTTTCGCCATCCGCACAGCCGCCCTGCACCTCAAGGACCTCGACCACAGCCTTCCCAAGGGGCATGTGCGCCGTTACACCCGTGACGAGCTCCTGGCCCTGGGCTACAACACCGGTGAACGCAACATGCGTGCCTTCGCCCGGGGCGTACCGCCCGGCCCGATGGCACGGTCGTACCTGCGCCGCTACCGCGCCCACCAGGAACGGGCTGCCGAAGCCCTCGGACGCGCCGGCACGCCGCACGACTAGGGTCTGTTGCGGAAGTAGATCTTGTTCGTTGATGATCACGTCCTGTGGGACGTGGGGATCTGACGAACGGCCAGTGGGCCCGGCTGGAGCCTCTGCTGCCGACGGGCATCAAGCCGGGTCGGCCGCAGGTGTGGACGCGGCGGCAGCTGATAGACGGCATACGGTGGCGGACCCGGACCGGTGCTCCCTGGCGGGACGTGCCCGAACGCTACGGGCCCTGGGATCGGGTCTATGACCTGTTCCGACGCTGGCAGCGGGACGGCACCTGGGGCGAGGATCCTCACCAAGCTCCAGGCCGAGGCGGACGCGAAGGGCCTGATCACCTGGGAGGTCAACGTCGACTCCACCGTCTGCCGGGCCCACCAGTACGCCGCGGAGCGGCGAAAAGGGGGACCTCCAGAAGGAGCCGCCCGGCGGGATCTTCGTCGAGCCAGCCGATCACGGCCTCGGACGCTCCCGCGGCGGACTGACCAGCAAGATCCACATCGCGGTCGAGCAAGGGCAGAAGCCCTTGTCCGTCGTGATCACGGCCGGGCAGCGGGGCGACTCCCCGCAGTTCGAAGCGGTCCTGGAAGCCGTCCGGGTTCCGAGGCTGGGGCCCGGCAGGCCGCGCAAGCGCCCGGACCGAGTGCGGGCCGACAAGGCGTACGACTCCCGCGGCAATCGCTCCTACCTGCGCAGACGCGGCATCAAGGCCACCATTCCGGTTCCGGCGGACCGAGTCCGCAACCGCCTCAAGCGTGGATCGCAGGGCGGGCGCCCGCCAAAGTTCGACAAAGACGACTACAAGCAACGGCACGCGGTCGAGTGCGGGATCAACCGGCTCAAGCGCCACCGGGCCGTCGCCACTCGGTACGACAAACTCGCCGTCCGCTACGAAGCGACAGTGCTGGTCGCAGCCATCAACGAGTGGCTGCGACCAGCACTTTCACAACAGGCCCTAGCACGACTCGGACGTCGGGTAGGAGTTGTCCGGCCGGTCATGGTCGTGGGTGGTCCGGCATGATGCCGGGGTGAGCATCGTCGTCGAGTTCTTCGCGGCTGCGGATGACGTGTCAGCGGCACTGGTTCTTCGGGCCGGGCCGCGACGCGCTTTCGAGTCGCTTTCCTTCGGCGATTTCGATCCCGAGGTAGCTGTGGTCGAGTGGGAGTGCCTGCTTTCCGGCGGCAGCTACGAGGAACTCGTCGAGGCCGGTGAGCCTCGCCTCGTCGCCGGCCAGGACGATGACGGGTGCGTCGTCTTCGCGGTCTCGCCTCGCCTGTCCGCCGTGCTCGCCGGGGCCGAGCGGTCCGAGTTGGAGGATGCCGCTGTCGCGTGGTCTTTGCAGCGGGCGGAGGACGGCGAGGTCATCGGCACGGAGACCGCCATAGTGATCCTGGGTGATCTGGCCGCTTTCGTCGGCAGCGCCCGGCGCCGGGGCCGGAACGTCTGCTGCTGGGTCGCGTAGGGGTCGCGTTCGGAGGCAGATCGCGACGGAACGCTGTGGTGGTGCCGGGGAAGACGTAGCCGCGCTGGCCGTAGTGTGTGGCGGCCGCTCGGGACTGTTCCGGACGGTTGACCGCTCGTTCGATGGTGGTGCGTTTCTTGTAGCGGTCCTGGGTGTGCCCGGGCGGCCGTCCTTCTTGTGAGCTTTTGCGCAGGGTGGGCGGTCTGGCTGTCGGTCTTCTCCGGGATCGTGTGCCGGATGCCCCTGGGGGGCGGATACCGGCGGGGCAGGGGCCCGTTGCTGTGATGCCTGTTTGTTGCGAGGCTGTCGGGCTTCTTGCGTGGCCGGCCCGGCCTGATGCGGGGGACGTGGATTTTGTCCAGCATGCGTGTGAGCTGGGTGCAGTTCGCTCGTTGTCCCGGCGTGACGCGGGGAGCGGGCGGGAGCGGGAGCGGCCATGCGTGTTCGGGGGTGCTTGCTGGTGGACCCGCCCTGCGAGCGCCCCGGGCCTTCGCCTCCGGGACTGCCTCCATCAGGTGGCCGAGGGGGTTCTGCTACGGCGTTTCGCCCTGGTGTTCTGCCGCTGGGTTGCTCTTTGAGGCAGATGCCGGCGGCGGTTCGGTGCCGGCACCGGCGCCGGCGCCGTCGGCATGCTGGTGGGCCCGCGCGGTGGTGGAGTCGGCCGGGCTGTCCCCGTCGATCTTCCCGGCCGTATCGGCGGCTCGGGCTTGGACCTGCTGGTCGCAGGCGTTCCCGGGTTCCGTGGGCCGAGCGGATGCGGTGGCGTTCATAGGCGGTCTTCCACCGGGCCGAAGCGTTCGGGAGGATCCTGTCGGCGCATGCCGGTCCGCGCACGGTGCAACATCCGGTCGCTCACCTGCCGGTGATCCCGCCGCCTGCCACAACTGCTGTTGCTGACCGGCAGGAACGGCAGCAGCCTCGTCACCGCCGCCCAGGCCTTCCTCACCCTCCGGCGGCTCGACGAAAGCATTACCAGGGTTGTGCCGCAACGGTGCTTGGCGTTGCGGCCGGCCGGGTCGGGCCGGTGCTGTGCGCGGTGCGCTGCTGCTGCGTGCGGTGGAGCGCCGTCTCGGGCCGTCTCGGGCCGTCTCGGGCCGTCTCGGGCCGTCTCGGGCCGTCTCGGGCCGTCGTGTGGGGAGGCCGCGGTGAGCAGGGGGCGGGCCCGGCTGTGTGTGCGGGACGAGGTGGAGTCCGGCCTGTGGGGCCGTCCGCCCCGCCGGCCGGGCGGAGGCGGCAGGCGCCCCCTGCGGGCCGACCGGGCCGGCCGGGAAGGACGGGAGGGACGGGAGGGATGAGGGGGATGAGGGGGATGAGGGGGATGAGGGGACCGGGGGGACCGGGGGGACGGGAGGCCGTCAGGTCACCGGGCCTGTGGCCGGCGGTGCGGGGTCGTAGGCGGCGTTGCGGGTGAGGTCGCGCAGGGCGAGGGCGGCGGTGAGCAGGTCCTGGTGGCTGGTGTAGAGGGCGTTGACGCCGAAGCGCAGCAGGTCGGGTGCGCGCATGTCGGCGATGACGCCGTGTTCGGCGAGGGCGGTGGCCAGTCCGCGGGCGTGGGGGTGGCGCAGGGTGACCTGGCTGCCGCGGCGGGCGGGGTCGGCCGGGGTGACGGGGGTGAAGCCCAGGGGGGTGAGGAGTTCGTCCGTGCAGCGCAGGAAGAAGCCGGTCAGGGACAGGCTTTTGGCGCGGACCTGGTTCAGGTCGACGCCGTCGAAGGCGGTGAGGGCGGCTTCGAGGGCGAGCAGGGACAGGATCGGCGGGGTGCCGATGCGGGCGCGGGCGATACCGGGGGCGGGCGTGTAGTGGCGGGCCAGGGCGAACGGGTCGGCGTGGCCGGTCCAGCCCGGCAGCGGCGTGTCGAGGCGGTCGTGGTGGCGGTGCGCCACGTACAGGAAGGCGGGGGCGCCGGGGCCGCCGGAGAGGAACTTGTAGCCGCAGCCGACGGCCAGGTCGACGCCGAGGGCGTCGACGTCGAGGGGCAGCGCACCGGCCGCGTGACACAGGTCCCACAGTGCGAGGGCGCCGGCCGCGTGGGCGGCCCGGGTCAGCGCCCGCATGCTGTACAGCTCGCCGGTGCGGAAATCGACGGGTGCGTAGCTGACGACGGCGGTCCGGTGGCCTTCGGTGGCGAGGAAGCGCGGGAGGTCCGCTGGGGAGACGTGGTGTACCTGGAGGCCTCTGCGGCGGGCGACCGCGTGTGTCAGGTAGCGGTCGGTGGGGAAGTGTCCGGGGTCGGTGACCAGCAGTGGCCGGTCCGGGCGGAGCGTGGCGGCGGCGTCCAGTGCGGTGAACAGCTGCACGCTGGTGGAGTCACCGGCGATGGTCTGCCCCGGCGCGGCTCCGATGAGGGCGCCGATCGTGTCTCCCACGCGCAGGGGTGCCTCCCACCAGCCGGCCGTGTTCCAGGAGCCGATGAGTGCGGTGCCCCACTGGCGGTGCAGTACGTCTTCCAGGGCGGGCGGGACGGCGGCGGGCAGGGGGCCCAGGGAGTTGCCGTCGAGGTAGACGACGTCCGGCGGGAGCAGGAAGCGGGTGCGGAGGGGGGCCAGGGGGTCGGCGGTGTCGAGTTGTACGGCCTCGTTGTGCAGGGCGGCCGGCGGGGTGAGGGCGGTGGTCATCGGTGTGCCGCCCTTTCTTCCTTGATTGTCCAGCCTGTGCCTTCCTTGGCCGTCCGGCCGCCCGTGCCTGCCTCGACCGTCCAGCCCGTGCCCTCCTCGACCGTCCGGCCTGTGCCTTCCTCGACTGTCCGGCCGCCCGTGCCCTCCTCGGCCGCCTGGCCTGCGCCTGCCTCGGCCGTCCAGCCCGTGCCTGCCTCGGCCGTCCGGCCCGTGCCTGCCTCGGCCGTCCAGCCTGCGCCTTCCATGGCCGTCCGGCCGCCCGTGCCCTCCTCGGCCGCCTGGCCTGCGCCTGCCTCGGCCGTCCAGCCCGTGCCTGCCTCGGCCGTCCGGCCCGTGCCTGCCTCGACCGTCCGGCCCGTGCCTTCCTCGGCCATCCGGCCGCCCGTGCCTTCCTCGGCCATCCGGCCATCCGTGCCTTCCTCGGCCGTCCGGCCATCCGTGCCTTCCTCGGCTGCCTGGACCGTGCCTTGCGGGGGGAGGGCGGCGGTCATGGACCGCAGGGTGTCGGCGACCGCGCGGGCGCCGGGTGCGCCCGGCTCGATGAGGGTGTAGTGGCCGGTGCCGGGCAGGACGACCGTCTGGAGGTCGCGGTGCACGGCCGCGTAGTCGCTGAACTGGGTGAGAGGGACCTCCTCGTCGGCGGCGCCGTGCAGCAGCACGGTGGGCACCCCGGTGGTGCCGGCGTTCCGCAGGAGGCTGAGGGGGTCGACCTCCGGCAGCCGTGCGGTGAAGTGCGGCTCCCCGCCCAGGAGTTGCAGCGCCGCGTCGTCGCTGAGACCGTCACGCCGGGTGGCGGTGAGATCGGTGATCGGCGCCAGAGCGAGCACACCGCCCGGAAGGGTACGGGTGTGCCAGCGCGAGCCGGGCGGCAGCAGCCCCCGCGCGGCACACCACAACGCCAGATGCCCGCCCGAGCAATGACCCGCGAGCACGTAGGGCCGCCCCTGGGGCAGGGTATCCACAATGCGGGCGACATCATCGAACGTCTCCGGGTAACCGCCCGCACCACCGGAACGCCGGAAACCGGGAAGCAGCACATCAAAACCCTGCTGGGAAAGCCACGCCGCGAACGGGGTCAGGTGCATGCGGTCGTAACGCCAGTAGCCGCCGTGCAGCAGAACCACCAGCGGAGCACCGGCAGTACCCGAAAACCAGGCATCATAGGACTGATGGGGATGCTCACCGTAACGGCCGTGCACCGGTGCCAGTACCGGCTTCAGACCCAGGACACGCCGCTCCTCCTCAGCAGCGAAAACCGACACCACCCTAGACGTCACCGCGTACCTCCCACAGGTCAGGAAAGACCCGACGGGCCGCCCGTTCCTCCAGCCAGACCAACCCCGCCGAACCCGCACTACCCGCCCTGGCACCCATCGCACGACGGACCACCAGGACATGCTCGAACCGCCAACGCGTGACAAGCTCCGCGATATCGGTGAGCAGCTCACCCAACGCCAGATGCGGATGACACGACGAACCGGCAGGAAGGCGGTGTCACGGCAGAGAAACGGCACGGGACGGAGCCGCGAAAAAAGAGTTTCGACCAGTGGAGGGTCCGCCGCTGTCCGGCTGGTATCGACACGTCACTCTGGCCATGCTCGCCCGCACTGTCCTCACCGCCGCTCATTCATAGGGGGCAGGCAAGAATACGTTAATGCAAACCTGATTAGGTACCCGGATGGCCTATGCTGCGCGGCCCTGCCGAATGGTGCCGAAATCGCAGGCGGGGCCTGCCGACCGGGAGGTTGATAAAATGCCGTTGGCGCCCCATGAAATAGATTTCTTGAAGACGGAGATGGAACACTGCGGGCTTTACTGGGAAGTGCACCGCCATCCCGGAAATTATGACGTCATCCAAAAGCTGGCGACGGAAGGATACCTGGAAAGCAGTAGCAGGTGGCCCACGGAGCACGTGGTCACCATTAAGACAGCCAACGAATTTCCGCAATTCCTCGCCCAGAATGGACCTTTTGGGCGAAACATCCGACTCGACGAATACGGCGACGAAGAACTCACCAAGGGTGAGATGGAGGAAAAGTGGGCGCTGGAAGAGTCGATCGTCCAGGTACCCGCATACCGGTTTCAGCCCGATCCCGCTCCCGGTCAACCTCATCATGTCGCATGCCTTCCCCTATCCAAGCGGGCACTGGATGAACAGTTAATACCGAAATGGCCGATCTGGGTCCACAAGATGGCGCAGGCCATAAAAAAGGGCATGGTCGGACAGGAGGAGTCGCTCACGTTCTATCAGGATTACCGTGTCGGCAAACACCTGAACAGGGGCGAGCGTCTGGGGCGGAGGGCAGGCGACGCCGCTCGGCGTCATGCGATCGGCACCGAACGCGCCCTGAGCGAAATAGATATCAGCCAGGAGTATGAAGTCTACTCCAGGAAAATCCCGGCTGACGTCATATATTACATGCGCATATTCACCCGATACTCGGAGCTTCCCGAGGACGCCAAAATTCTGGGCGCAAGCGCCGCTCAGTTCGCTGGGATACTTTCCCATCACACCTACAATAGAGCCTCCCATGTGGTGAAGAATTACAACGGAAATGTCACCACGTGGGATCCCCTGCTCGCCGAATCGCAATCAGGGGAGAAGGCGCGGGAAGTCGACAAGGCGCGGTGGATGTTTCACAACCTTCATTACGCTCTCGGTGCCGAAACTGGATACATGGGCGACAATCCATTTCGACTCAATCATTTCGACATGGTTCACTCTTCCACCGAAGATTACGATCACTTGTTCTCTCCTCGCTTCGAGATGCATTGTTCGAAGGAGGTGGGTGACCTCCTCTACGACCGCTGGGGTTCGTGGCTCGATCTGCAGGAGGACTGCAGAAACGGGTGGACTCCCAAGGACATCCAGTGCCTCGCCGATTCTCTGGACCAGGCGTTCAGCAAACTGCCCCTGCCCGAGCAGGAGATCGTCGTCGAATGGCATACGAGAAACCAGGACAATGCTCATGTGTGGAAGGGCACGTGGCAGCCGGAACCACTGCGGTCCCCGGCTCAGCCGACCCACGCCGTAGACGGGCTGCTGTTCATTCCAGGGGCAGCTGCCCTCTCCAGTGCCGGTGGCAGCACCGGTAGCTCAGCACCTCACGGCCTCTCCACCACGGCTGAAGCAGCGGGAAGCACACCTGTGGCAGGTACCGTGAATGCCGCATCCTCACCGCCGTACGCTTTTGCGGTCGTCCCCAGCGGAACCGGCAATTCACCCCTGGGGGCGAACACCCGGTAGCGGATGGCCCGGTGTGGCTGGCACGCGGTCGCAGCCGGGCGGCCGACTGCCCGGCGGGCCTCACGTGCTCGGCGGACAAGGCGTACCAGGGCGGCGGCCGCTTGTCCCCTGCCGGAGCCGCCGACTCGGGCGGTGGAAACGACGGGACGACACCGCCCACGCCATGATCAACTGCGTCTCCCAGCAGGCGCCTGGCCGCCTGAAAAGCCAGCGCCTGCCGCGGAGAAAGACTTCGCTGCAGCGCCAGCCTCATCATCGGCCCCGGAAAGGCCGTCCTCGTCCTTCACCCCCACATCAGTATGCGGCCGATTCATCGCAAGAAAATCAGGGTATGCAATGCACCTTGATGTCGTTCGGGTCGGGAGCATCAACTCACGGAAGAGAAGAATCTCATGCAGAACAGGGAAGGATCGCCCGACAGTGAACTCTACTATGAGGACGACGTCTACGACCTGGACCACGAGTACGGATACTCCGTCGAGGCGACGAGGATTTATTTCCGAGAACTCGACCAGCAGGGCCAATTGCGGCTCAACCCCCTCTGGATGCCCCTCGAAGAATTCAAGTTGGACATCAGCAACAGGAATGCCGTGTGGCTGTACGCGGTAAATGAATGGGGGCAAGTTTCACTCGGGGTCGAGAAGTTCGGCACCGTCGTCACCCGAGAACAATTGGATGACATGGTCATCGGAATGGGAAGCCGGCAGGACGGCCTGACACAGGAGTCTCTTCTGGCCGCCATGTCCGGTCTCGGACACCCCACAGTGGCCGCCGGATTCGACGAGGAAACAGGGGTTCTAGTCAGAGGCGATGCGAGAATCAGCGGTGAGTTTCGATGGAGTAAATCAAGGAAAAGTTGGATTGTGAGCGACAACTCCGGAAGATATATGGGACCCGAAAAGCGGCAGGGATTTTCAGACGAGGACAGGATGCTCTGGCTGACTTCGGTTGCGGGAGATTTCAGCCGTCATCTGGGGATCGAAGTGCAGCCCTCCCTGGCTTTTCCCGGGATCGCAGCAACGGCGGCACTGCGAGCTGTCCATGGTTCAACGAATCCGTCAAATTCCTCTGCTCCCCTGCCGGTTTCCCAGCCGCATGTGCCGTCCACGCAGCCTTCTCGCACCCATCCGGGACCCTGACAACGGCTGACACGATCAGGTGGGCGGACCCTCGGGCCAGGCGCTGGTCGGCCCGCTGCCGGGCAGTCATGGCTTCGTGGTCGTCCAGCCAGTGGCAGTGGCTGGACCTCACTTCCGGGACCTCGTGGAGCCGCTTCACCTCGAAGGCGTCCCTGTGGTCGTCGACGAACTGGCAGCGGCTGTTCACTGGTTCGTCTCTCCGGCGGAATACTTGGCCGCCTCGCGGCGTACTGTCCGCTCGGTGGCCGGCTTGCGCTCGCTCGCCTCGAACTCGGCCACCCGGGCCTCGAACTGCCGGATCCGCTCGTCCGGTTCCGCGGACGGCATCGCCTGCGTGGGTCGGACCGCGGTCCCGGTGTCCCGAGCAGCCTCCGGGCCGACGCCTCGGCGTTCGCGGTCCCGCAGCACCCTGTTCCGCAGGGTGTTCCCGTCGATGCCCAGATCAGCGGCGATGCTCTCGTAGGCCGCCCCGGGTGATTCAGCGTGTCCACCACTCAGGCGCCCCCGGCCAAGCGCGGGGAATCCCATGCGAGGAGGGCGAGTCCGACGGCCATGCCTCCGCCGAAACCAGCCAGTAGCACAAGGTCACCGGGTGCCAGTTGGCTCGCTGCGCCGTGCAGGGTCACGGGAACCGAAGCCGCTCCGGTGTTGCCGTAGTCCCGCACGGTCATGTGGGTGCGTTCCGGCGGGAAGCCGAGGTCGGCCGCCAGCTTCTCGATCAAGCGGGCGTTGGCCTGATGCGGCACGAAGTGGACGTGAGACGCGCCGTCGCCGCCCGCTCGAACTCGGTGCTCGCGCAGGAAGTCACGAATCATCGCTCCCGCGTGGTCCTCGACGAAGGCACGCACGGCCCGGCCGTTCATCGTGAAGTGGTGCAGCCCTTGCGCGAGGGACTCGGGCGAGGCGGGAATCCGGGAGCCACCGGCCGGAACACCTATCAGATCCCGGTGGTCCGGAAAGGTCGCCAGGCGAGTGGCGATCACCCCCTCTCCGCGGACGGGCCCCAGGACGACCGCTCCCGCGCCGTCACCGAACAGGACCGCTGTGCGGCGATCCGCCGGATCGAGGATGCGGGAATAGATATCGGCTCCGATGACGAGGGCGTGTCCCCCGATGCTGTGCAGCATCCGCTCCACTGTGGCCAAGGCGAAGACGAACCCGCTGCACACGGCGTTCAGGTCGAACGCGGGTGTGCCGGGCCGGACGCCGAGTTCGGCCGCGACGGCCACGGCGGTGGGGGGTTGTGGTGAGTCAGGGGTCGAGGTCGCCACGACGACCAAGGAGATGTCATCGGCGCCGACACCGGCGTCCAGTAGCGCTGTACGGGCCGCAGTCGCTGCGAGGGCGGAGGTGGCCTCGTCCTGCTTGGCCCACCGGCGTGCCCGGATGCCGGTTCGCTGCTCGATCCACTCCGGTGTCACGCCGGCAGGCGAAGCCACTTCCTCGTTGGTGACGACGTTGCTGGGCACGTAGGAGCCGGTGCCGAGGACACCGACGGCTCGTGCGGCGGAGGCAGCGGCTGAACGGCTGGGCATCTCGACTCCTTGCCGATGGTTCCGGGTGGGTGGGGGAGGCCAGACGGCCTCGCACCGGACATCGGGTGCCGTTGACAGCTTTCGCACCGGTGCCGGAGGAGAACCGCCGCGGGTCACGCGGCTTCGTAGATGCGCTGGTGGTCACGGAGGGCGGCCAGCCGGAAGGGGCCCCGGGTCTGGTGCGGCAGTTCGTAGGAACGGCCGTCGGTGGGCAGGGCGTGCCGGTGCAGCGCGCGGTAGGTCTCACAGTCCACGGCCTGCCGGGTGTTGACGGCCTCCTGGTGCTCGTCGGCACGCAGGTGCGACCGATAACCGGGACGTACCTGTGCAGCGATGAACTCGGCGACGCTGCCGGATCCGTAGCTGAACAGGCCTACTGTCCGGCCTTCCAGGTCGCGGCAGTTCTCCAGTGCGGCGGTGAGAGCGAGGTACAGGGAGGCTGTGTAACTGTTGCCCACGACTTCGTTGTAGCCGGTGGTGGGAGCCAGGGCGTGGTGCAGTGTCTCCTCGTCCGCGCGCGCGCCGCATGCTTCCAGCAGTGCCCGGTGGGCCTTGAAAGCCAGCCGCGTGTAGGGCTGGTGGTAGCAGACGGAGCGGAACTCCTCCAGCGGCAGACCACCGCGCTGACGGTAGTCCCGCCAGGTGTTTTCGACGGCGTCGAGGTAGGCCGTGACCGACTTCTTGCCGTCGACCAGCGCGGTGGCGCGATAGTTCGGGCGCCAGAAGTCCATCACGTCCGCGGTGTACAAGCCGGAGGGGCCGGACAGTTCAAGGAGGGCGGGGTCGGCGGAAACGAGCATGGCGGCGGCCGCCGCGCCCTGGGTGGCTTCGCCGGGACTGTCGAGGTCGTAGCGGGAGACGTCGCTGGCGATGACGAGAACATGCTGCGTGGGGTCCTGGTGGACCAGTCCTGCCGCGAACTGCAGTGCGGCGGTGGCTCCGTAACAGGCCTGCTTGACTTCGACGACACGGATGTGGGGCGGCAGTCCGAGCAGGGAATGGACGTAGATTCCCGCGGCCTTGGACTGGTCGACGGAGCTCTCGGTGGCCAGGACGACGGTGCGGATGCGGTCGGGTCCGTGCCGCCGCACCAGGGGCAGCGCGGCAGCGGCGGCCATGGTGACGATGTCCTCGTCAGCGGCGGGAACGCTCATCGAGCGCTGTCCGAGTCCCTTGTGGTACTTGGCCACGTCGGTGCCGTTGTGGCGGGCCAGTTCGGAGTGGTGCAGGACGAAACTGGTCGTGCGGAAGGACAGGTCGTGGATGCCTACGGCGAGTTCAGAGGGCATGCGTGTCTCCCGTGGCGCGTTCGAGTCGGGTGTGTGCCTTCATCAGTTCGCCGGGATTGGTCTGCGCGGCGAGAAGGGACAGCTCACCGCACAGGACGGTGGCGGCTGCGAGGACGGCGAGCCGTCGGGCGTTTTCCCCGGCGGGCCGGTCCTCCCGGCAGCCGAGCCGGGTGAGGTGGCTGTCGACGAAGTCGATGCCCTTGCCGTTGCCGACCGTACCGAGGATCAGGTTGGGCAGAGTGCAGGAGAAGTAGAGGTCACCGTCACGGTCCTGGGTGTAGGTGATGCCCTGGGAGCCCTCCACGATGTTCGCCGCGTCCTGGCCGGTCGCGAGGTAGAAGGCGAGCAGCATGTTGGCGTAGTGGGCGTTCGCCGAACGAATGCCGCCGGCCAGCAGCGTGCCGACGAGGTTTTTGTTGATGTTGAGGGAGTCGATCCGGTCGGCGGTGGTGTGCAGGTGCTCGGCCACAGTGTTCCGGGGCACCAGAATCTCGGCGACGACGTTTTTGCCGCGGCCGAGGATGCCGTTGATGGCGGTGGCCTTCTTGTCGGTGCAGTAGTTCGCGGAGATGGAGCCGTAGCGGATGCCCGGGACGGTGGCCAGGAGATGCGCCAGGAGGGCGTCGGCGGCGAGGGTGGCCATGTTGTGGCCGGAGGCATCGCCGGTGGAGAACTCGAAGCGGATGAACAGCAGTGGTCCGGTGATCTCGTGCCGTACGCCGAGGAGCCGGGCGTAGCGGCTACTGTCCCGGGTGATCTCCCGCAGTCGCGGAAGGTCGTCATGGACGGCGCGTGCGGCGGTGTGGGCGGTGGCTGCGTCATCGGCCTCGACCAGGACGGATCGCGTCATCCGTTCGTCGACGAGGGTGGTGCGGATCCCGCCCTCGACCAGCCGGGATATCTTCGCGCCGCGGCCGACGGAGGGCCACAGCGGGGATTCGTAGGTGGCCAGGGGGACCGAGGTCTCGGTCGTGGTGACATTGCCGGAGACGCGTATGGGCCCCACCCACCGCAGGGGGACGCCCGCCGCCGTGGAGAGGGTCGACGGTTCAGCCGCAAGGCTCATGCGGTGACTCCTTTCGCTGCGGTCGTCATGAGACCGCGGTCGAGACAGAAGGCGCGCAGCGATCCGGTGAGCAGGACGTCACAGTGGGCCAGTGCGTCCGGGGTGTGCGCGCCGAGCAGGGTCATCAGGGCGGTGAGGTGGTCCAGCCACGTGGTGATGTGCCGCACCAGCGCGTCCACGCCGCCGTCGAGAAGAGTGGTCAGGAAGGGGCCGGAGGCGCCGACCGCGTGTGCGCCCAGCGCGAGGGCGCGGACGATGTCCAGGGGGTGGCGTACGCCGCCGGAGGCGAGCAGGGGCAGACCGCAGTCGCGTGCGTCGAGGAGGGCTGCGGGGGTGCTGAGGCCCCAGCCTTCCAGGTAGGCGTAGTCGGGGCGGTCGCGGCGGTCGTTCTCGATGCGGGCGAAGTTGGTTCCCCCGCTGCCGGCCACGTCGGCGGCGTGCACGCCGAGCGAGCGCAGTTCGCGCACGGTACGTCCGCTCAGCCCGAAGCCGACTTCCTTGACGATGACGGGGACGTCGACGGCTGCGGCGATGCGTGCGATGCCCGGGGCCCAGTGCGAGAAGGCCCGGTCGCCTTCGGGCATGACGGTTTCCTGCACGGTGTTGAGGTGGATCTGCAGGGCGTCGGCGTCCAGGAGGCCGACGGCTCGGCGGGCCTGTTCGGGGGTGGCGCCGGCGTTGAGGTTGGCCAGGACGAAGCCGTCGGGGTGTTCCCGGCGAACGACGCTGAAGGTGGATGCCGTGCCGGGGTCCTTGAGGTAGGGGCTCATGGAGCCGGTGGCGATGGGCAGTCCGGTCTCGCGGGCGGCGATGGCCAGGTCGCGGTTGATCTCACCGGTGCGGGGACTGCCGCCGGTCATGGCGTTGATGTACAGCGGTACCGGCCAGTGGACTCCGGCGAAGCGGGTCGTCAGGGAGACCTTCTCGCGGTCGGTGCCGGTGAGGGCATGGTGCACGAAGCGCACCTCATCGAACTGGTTCGGCCATTGCGTCTCGTCCGGACGCGACGGCTCCGACGCGGGTGCGTACTGCGCGTGGGCGAGCCTGACGTGGTCGTCCTTGCGGTGTGCGGTCATGGCGTGTGTCCTCATGCGGAGGGGGAGGCGTCGCGGACGGTTCGGGCTTCGAGGACCGGGGCGGTGGCGCCGCTGACTACGCGCAGCGGCAGAGGGGTGATGCCGGCCGCCGTCCAGCGCCGGTGCAGCAGTGCTGCGGAACGGTGAGAGGGGAGCAGGGCGATGCCACAGTCGCCGCCGCCTGCGCCTGAGGGCTTGGCAGCGGCGCCGCACGACTCGGCCACCTCGCAGAGGCGGTGCAGGGACGGGGTGACGATACCGAGAGCGGTCTCCGTGTCGAGGCGGTCGAGCAGAGCGCGGGCGGTGCGCACGGCGTCGAGGAGCACCTGCGGTGTGTCCTGTCGCAGGGCTCGCTCCACAGCCTCGACGCACTGGTCGCTGTCGCCGAGGAAGCGGGCGCGGGGGGCGCCTTCCCAGCCCGGCCGTGTGGCGAGGTCGGCGACAAGGGCGGTGGTGGAGGACGGGCTGCCGCTCCAGCCCACGTGCAGGGCAAGCCCGGCGGGAGGTGGCAGCGGCCGAATGGCGAGGTGCGGCCAGGGCTGTTTCCAGGTGTGCGCGATGCCGTGCCGGTGCGAGGCCTCCCGTAGGGCATGCCGGTCGGGTGATCGGTAGGACACCCATCCCCGCCATGTCACGGCCGCGAGATCGGCGCCCGAAGGGCCCGCGTCGACCCGCACGGCGGCAAGCATCGCGAGCCGGAAACTGTCTTCGGTGGACAGTCGCATACCGTAATGGTCCGCCAGGGCCCGGGTGGTCGCCGCGGTTACCGCCGCGCTGGAGCCCAGGCCGGTCTTCACGCCGCCACGGTGCAGGTCGCTGCGTACCGACAGCCTCACTGACGCGAGGCTGAGCCGCTGTTCGGTGCGCAGTTGCTCAATCGTCTCCACGACCGACACCACGTAGGACAGCACGCCGGACACGAGGCTCGGGTCGTGTCCCGGCAGCGCCCTGAGTCCCTGTCGGGTGCGGCGCAGTCCCACCTCATGAGTCAACAGGTCGGAGTCGACGACCACGTCCGCCTCCTCGGCGGCGGTGGCGCTGACGGTGACCGTGACGTACTGGTCGACCGCCACGGCGACGGCGGGTCGCCCGGGTTCGAGGACCGCGTACTCCCCCGCCACCATGAGTTTCCCCGGTGCGCGGCGTGTGGTCGGGGCGGACATCAAGATGTCACCGTCTCGTGCCGGGCGCCGGGTCCGCTGCGGGCGACGACCACCAGGACGCCGGTGACCTCGCGCATGCGTGCGGCGACCTGTTCGGCGTCGGCTGAGGCGCACAGCACCTTGACGTTGGGTCCGGCGTCCATCGTCGCCCAGGCGCCCACACCCTCCCGGCGCAGGCGGCGGACTTCGTCGAGCACGGTGGTCGAAGCAGAGGTGAGGTAGCGGACGGCGGGCCGCGCGGTCTCCATGGTGGCGTGCATGCCGAGGGCGTTGCGTTCGGCGATCTCACCGACGCACGCCATATCGCCGTCGCGCAGCGCGGTGCGCATCCGGGCGAGGTCGGCGTGGCTGTCCGTCACCCATCCCCGGTAGAGGGGCGAAGTGGCGACGGTACGGCGCATGGCCTCCCGGCTCGACACAGCTTTGGGACCGGCGTCCAGTACGACGGCCACCAGCGAGGCGTCCAGGCGGGCGTCGGTGACGGGCTCCGCGTAGGAGGTGTGATCCGGGTCGGGGGCGTCGGGGTCGCCGGCGTGCCAGACCACGAAGCCACCGAAGACGGACCGGGCTGCTGATCCGGATCCCCGGCGGGCCAGCCTGGACAGTTGTGCGGCGCCGAGGGACAGGCCGTAGGCGTGAGCCGCGGCCAGGGCCAGAGCGGCGAATCCGCTGGCGGAGGAGGCTAGTCCGGCTCCCACCGGCACGGTGTTGCGGGTTTCGACTACCGCTCGTTCCCGGCGTCCGGCGAGCTCACGCACAAGCTCCAGGAAGGCTGTCGTGCGGCGCAGCACCTCGCCCCGGGCGATCGCTCCGTCCATGACGACCCGGTCCGCGTCCGCGTCCGGTTCGAGCCGGACCTTGGTCGTCGTAGGGAACACATCGAGTGTCAGGGACAGGCTGTCGTTGAAAGGCAGGACCAGGTGTTCGTCACGTTTGCCCCAGTACTTGATCAGGGCGATGTTGGGGTGGGCCACGGCCACCGCCTCACGGGCAGTCATGTTCGGCTTCCTTGGCGACGGCGGCGATCCACGTGCGGGCGCCTGTGCGGCCGGCGAGTGTGGTGGACACCGACGCGGCTTGCGCGGCGGTGGTGGTGAGGGCCACGACGCAGCCTCCCAGTCCGCCACCGGTCATCTTGGCTCCGAGCGCACCTGCGTCGAGGGCCATGTGGACCAGCGCGTTGGTGCGGTCGGTGGTGAGGCCGAGGGCGGCGAGCATCGCGTGGCAGTCGGTGAGGTGCCGGCCCAGCGCGGGCAGGCGACCGGCAGCCAGGTCTTCGAGCGCGGCCTCCGTGAGCGCGGTCGACCGGTGAACGAAACGCGTGCGGCCCTTCGGGTTCCGCGCGAAGGCGTCCCGCAGCATGCCGACGGCCTTGCGGGTGCTGCCGCCGCTGCCGCTGTCGGCCACCACGAGGTAGAAACCGGAACCCACCGAGGGTGTGCGGAGTCGGCCGCCCGCCAGCAGGATCGGCCGTTCGCTGCCGGTGGCCAGGGCGTCGATGCCGCTGGCCATGCCGTGCGCCGACCGTTCGGACACCTGCACGAGATCGAAGATCGTCTGTTCGTCCAGGCCGGTCGCGAAGAAGGCGTCAAGGGCGCGGACCAGCGCGCGGGCGCTCGCGGCGCTGGATCCGAGGCCGCTGGAGGGCGGGACGCGGCTGTCGAGGCGTATGTCCACGGCGGGAGGTGCGCCGAGACCCGCTCGTTCGGCGAAAGCGCTCAGAAGGAGCAGGAACTCCTCGGGAACGGCTCTCGCCGTCTCCTCGGCAGCCCCTTGCGGGCCGGGCGTGGCGAGGTACAGACGGGAGGCGCCGGCAGTGGACGCTGGTGAACCGCACACGGTGACCCGGCATCTCAACTCCTGCAGCGGGAGTGCCAGCGCCGGGGCGCCGTAGATGGCTGCGTGTTCGCCGAGCAGAATGGCCTTGCCGTGCGCTTCGCCCGTCGCAACGCGCTGTCCCTGGGCCATGGACGTGGGATACGTGGGCGGTCGCTGTGGAATCTGTTGCAGCAAGTCGTACTCCTTTGGACCTACTGGGGTTCGGCATGATGTACGCCACCGGCTGTCCGTGTCCGGATACGGACGGCGGGCTTCACGGGTTCGCCGATGAGTCGAAGGATCTCCTGGCAAGATCGACGCGCATGCGCATCGAACCAGCCGGGCGTTCTCCTGCTGTCCTTCCGCGCGTGGTCAGCGCTGGCTGCGCACCGCCCTGGGACGTCTCGCGAACGGTGCACCCGAACCGATCGAGCGTCCCGGAGGGCATGGCCGGCCCCTCCGAAGCAGGGCTCGTCGCCTGCCGACTCGCTCCCGGTCCTAGACCGAGGCGCGGCTTCTCGCTTCGGGGATCATGGTCAGCCGGTCCGGGCGCGTCGCTCCCGTGGTGATCTCCCGTACGGACTGCCCCGGCACGGGCCGCAGTCGCCATCGCCGGCAGATCTCTGCCAGAGCCAAAGTGATCTCCAGTACGGCGAAGTTGTCCGCGATGCACTTGCTGTGGCCGGCGGAGAACGGGATGAAGGCTCCCTTCGGCAGGTTCTGGGTCTCCGGCCGCGACCACCGGTCGGGGTCGAAGCGGGCGGGTTCGGGAAACCAGCGCGCGTTGCGGTGCATCGTGTAGGGGCTGACGATGATCTCGGCGTTGGGGGGCAGTTCGTACGCGCCCAACTGCGTCGGTCCGAGGGTTCGCCGCATGAAGACGGCCACGGCGTGCATGCGCAGCACCTCTTGCACCACACGACCCACATACTTCAGGGCCATGACGTGCATTAGTTCGACCGGGCGGTCGCCCAGCACGGTGTCGAGTTCCCTGTGGAGCTGTTCCTCCACGTCGGGCCGGGTTCCGATGTAGTGGAGACACCATGAGAGCGCGGCGCTGGTGGTCTCGATGCCGCCAACCGCGACGGTGATCACCTGGTCGTGGATCCACTGGTCGGGCATCGGCTTGCCCGCTTCGTCCCGCAGCGCCAGCAACGTCGTGAGCATGTCGCTGTGATCGGCTCTTGCGGACCGGTAAGCGGTGATGGCCTCGTCGATCGCGGAGTCCATCTGGTCGATGGCCTTGCGGTAGCGGGTGTTCGCCGGAAGGGGGAGGCGTTGCCAAGCTCCGGGGATGAGCGTGCGGGTCAGCATTCCCTTCATGACCACCGGCAGTCTGCGCTGAATGGCGTCGGCAGCAGCGGCTCCGAGGTCGGAGGCGAACAGGATGCCGTTGACCACTCGGGCCGTCAGATCGTTCATGGCGTCATCGACTTCGATGGCCCGACCCGCCTGCCACGACTCGGCCACGTCGGCCGCGGTGGAGGACATGATGGGTCCGTAGGCGGCCACCTGCTGCCGGTGGAACGTCGGCTGGAGGATCCGGCGCGTGTCCCGGTGGGCTTTTCCCGAGATGGTGGCCAGGCCGTTGCCGAGTACTTCGGTCATCTTGTCGAACATGCGGCCACGGACATAGTTGTGGCTTTCCGAGACCAGCACCCTCCAAATGAGATCGGGGTCGGTGAGGACGTAGGCGGGCATGCCCACCATGTTGATCTCGACGATCTCGCCGATCTCGGTGAGCGACGCCAGGAATTCCGTCCGTCGGCGGGCGAGTTGCACTCCGTGGCCTATGACGGGCAGTTCACCCGAGGCAGTCGGAATCGATGTGCCCATGTTCATTCTCCAGAGACGATCGTGGCGGTGATGCACGGACAGAGCGGGAAGGCGGTCGGCGGGGTGGGGCGGGGGCGGGGGCGGGTCATCCCACTCGAGCGACCACGAAGTCCGGGATCGCGACGAATCGCTGCCGGACAGCGTCGGGCATCGAGACGGAGTCCAGGGCTCGGATCGCCGCATTGCGCCGCCGCCAAGCCTCCTGGAGGGTCCAAGTGCGCCCGCCGGCCTCTTCGACGAGAGCAGCGCGCATGGCCAGCTCCTCGTCGGTCAGCTCGGCGTGGGAGCCGTGTCCGGCGTCATCCGCGAGTAGTTCACGCAGCCGCTGCCCCGCAGTGCTCCCGGATTCGGCGGCGGCGACGACGGGCAGGGACTTCTTGCGCCGACGCAGGTCGCCCCACTGCTGCTTGCCGGTGACCCGTGGATCGCCCCAGATTCCGAGCAGGTCGTCGACTGCTTGGAAGGCGAGCCCGAGTTGGTAGCCGTAGTCCCACAGCGCCTGCCCGGTGCGGTCATCGGTCCCGCTGAGCACGGCACCGATGGAGGCTGAGCATGCAAGCAGGGCACCGGTCTTTTCGCCCGCCATATGCAGGCATTCCTCGAGGGTCACCTGCTCACGGCGCTCATAGGAGAGATCTCTCGACTGACCGTCGATCAGGGCACGGCTCGCCGTGGTCAGGGTGCGCGCCGCACGGTGGGCGGCGCGCACGCTGTCGACCTCCAGGATGACTTCCATGGCCAGGGCCAGCAGCCCGTCACCGACCAGGATCGCGGTCTCCGGGCCGTGCCTCTTCCATACGGTGTCGCGATGACGGCGCTGTTCATCGCCGTCCATCAGGTCGTCGTGCACCAGCGAGAAGTTGTGGAGCAACTCGACGGCCACGGCTCCGGGCAGTCCCGGTCCGTCGCCTGCGCCGGTCACCTCGGCGGACAGAAGCGCGAGTGCGGGACGGAGGGCCTTGCCACCGGTACGGCCCGACGGCCTGCCCTGGACGTCCAGCCATCCGAAGTGATAGGCGGCTGCGACGTCCATGGGGCTCGCGAGACGCGCTACGGCGGCGCGCAATCCCGCGGCGCATCGTGTCCGTCCCTCTTCCAGGAGGGCAGGAACGTCCACACGGGCGATCCGGTCGTTCGGCAGGGTCCCGTGAGGATGCAGGCTCGTATGCTCCGCGGTGTCCGCGTGCCCAGGGAAGGCCGGGCTGCTGTCAGTGCTCATTCGATGTCCTTGTATTCGGGTGACCGATGGGACGTCCCGTGCGCGGCAGGCCGAAGCGAAGTGCCACGGGGTCCGTCTCACGCGTTGGCGCAGGTACGGCGTGGCCTTGCAGACAGGTCAGGAGGGCGGGCTTCCCTTCGAGGGCGAGGTGGCTTCGCTCCTCTCGGGCTTCGCGTCGGTCAGAGGACCTGGTCGGCATATCTGGGGGAGTCGCGGTGCCAATGGAGGCTGCCGGAAATCCACACCTGCACTCCGTGAATGAACTCGGACAGTCCCGGCAGATCATTGAAGTGCAAGAGTGTTTGCTGCTGGCGGTCGAAATCACGGATGCGTGCAGAGTTCATCTCCGCGGCGACCTCCAGCGCCGCCTCCCAACTCATACCGACGCTCTGCCGTATGACGGCGACCAGGTTGTTCATCTCTCCGTGCCGCATCTCCTTGTTCAGCGAGATGACATCATTGGTCCAGCAGATGACATCGTTGGCCGCCTCGCGCAGCGCCAGGATCCGCGGACTCTCCGCGATCACCGGGGTCAGGTACGCGTCGGGTTGCCGTTCGATGAGATCCAGGCAGCTCTCCACCGCGCCGCTCGACCGGCGCAGGGCCAGATACGCATCAAGCGGCGGGGCCGATCCGGTGCGCGCACGCGACAGATCCGTCGCATAGCTGCGTGCGTAGTCGTCCGCGTGGGCCCGGAAGCGGACACGCAGAGGCAGCGGCATGGGCTGGCAGAGTTCCGGCCACAGGTCCGCCAGGGCTTTGGTGACGCCGGTCGTGGCCTTGGCGCAATCCTTGCCGTCGAGCGGAAGGAACTGAAGGATCCCGCGGTCGATGCCGCCGGCCTCAGGTGCCCGGTTCTCGTCGAACTCGTCATCGGCGACGAAGAGCCACGCGAGCCATTTTGCGTAGATTATCAAGTCGGGCGCGTCGGGGTAGACGAATGCCGCGCATTCTCCGAATCGCGCGGCATCGAAGCGGGCCGCCAGGGACGGATCCCTCAGCAGGCCGTATGCGTCTGCCCAGGAACGCAGAGCTGCCTCCACTGCGCTCAGCGAGACGTGTGTGTTCATCCGGTGCTCATAGGGGCACCACAGATGCACGCTCTCGTCGGGCATACCGCCCCGGTCTCCGTCCGCGTTTCGCCACTGCCCGGCATACAGGTGGTCCGTCAGGCCGTCCGTCTCGGGCAGACGTCGAGAAAGGTGCTGCGGCACTCCATCCACTCCTTCGGTGGGCGACAGTCCAGCTGCGGAGGGGCTGTTTTGAGTCACCCCCTCCATGCCCGTAGCTACGCGGGCCTCCGGATGCCGGTTCACCGCTCTGAGACGCCAATTTCGGCGGCGCACCGCCCGTTCGAGAAGTACCGAAGAAGCTATGCTTCTACCCAAAAAGCGTAAGTGCCGCTTTTCGTCACTTCTGCGGCAGCGGCAGGCAGAGCGGGTACTGAACGCCTCCGGCCGGCACGCCTCGGGCGACACGATCACGTCACTGCCCGCCCGCTCCCCGCGTGTCACGCGACGCAGGGGGTGTCGCACCGTCCAGAAGCAGCGCGCCCGCCAAGGCCAACAGCAGCCGCCCGAAGGAACGGGCTGGTACCTGGGCGGTCATTCCGTTTGCGTTTGCCCCGGGAGTACGAGGCATCGGCGACGGTTCCCCTCAGCCTTCGGCCGGAAGCCCAGTCGATCGGCGGTGCGACCGCGGATCAGGTGACGGTCACGCGTCCGGCCAGTCGAGCTCACACTTATGAACCTTGCTGCTCGCCAGGACGTATGAAGCTGCGCAGACGCGACGTGAGGCGGAACAATGGACACAGGTGAAGAAGTACGTGGCGAGGCGGAAGACCTGGTAGCCAGAGCAATCCAGGAGATGTCGAGCCGAAAGACCTTCAGCTTTCATGAGGTCATGCATCTGACTCCGGCAATGGACCCGAGCAGGGTGCACTGGATCCTGGGGCACATGGAGGCGTATGGCGCCATAAAGCCGCAACGCTCCCTCTGGCTGGCATTGCGAGCGGATCCCGGGCCGCATTATCGCGTTGATGCACAAGCGCTTGAGCGTTATCGAGACAATTATGCAGCACCCCCGCCGTACGGGACGAGCGACAAACCTCTCCCGCCCTCCCCCACTGAGAGGCCCCTGCCTGCCCGACCCTCCATCACTCCGCAGGAAGTGGTACGAAACATGACCCAACACGATGCGGGGCAGATGGAAAAATACAAGGCGAATGAGCTGGCAAGGTCGATAGACTGGCCGATCATGACGTTTCCTGGCTTGCTCGGAGACGGAAACACGTCCATCGCACACGCGGCCTCTCGACGTGCTTCGACAGTTCGAAGTGTGCAGCGGGGATCCGGTGTCGCTGACAGCACGCATTCGAGCGTGCATGACGCGCAGCCTCGTGCAGGGCGTGCACGCTAAGGCCGTTGCCGTTCAGTAGCGGAACACACACGCAGTTGCTGGTACGCAGGATCCGGCCGCTCCAGGTCGTCCGTCCGTCACGGCTGGGCGGGCAGTTACGGACAGCGATCAAGCAATCAGTGATCCCTACTGGGCACAGCTCTCGTGAGAGCACGGCAGGCAAGGTGCACAGCGAGCCGCGCATCAGGGTCATCGAGGTCCATGCGCAGAAGGGTACGAGCACGGCGCAGCCTGTCGGCGACGGTATTTCGGTGGATCCCCAGGACCGCGGCCGTCTCTCCGACCGATGATTCCTGATCGAGAAACGCGGACAATGTCTCAAGCAGGTGGGGATTCTCGTTGAGAAGGGGCTGCAGGAGATCGGAGGCGGAGGCCGTGAACAGGCTGTCCTCGGTACGGGCGAGCAGTATCTGCGCGCTGTTGATGCTGTCGAAGGAGAGGAAAAACCCGAACTGGGGCCGATTGGCTGCCAGTCGGGCGGCTTCCCCGGCTTCGCGAATGGATGTGGCGAGCCCACCCACGCCTGGATATGTTCCCCCCAGCCCAACGGCGACGGTGACCTGCGCGGCCAACTCAAGCTGAACACGCCGGATCGCGGCTCTTGTCGCATGGGCCATCGCATGTTCCGGCGGGCGGGTCTCGGTGCGCCACGCAACCCATCCGCTCGCCTGTTCGACCACGGCGACGTCCAGTCCTGCACGGCTGAATACATCCTGAACCCGCATCCGCAGCGCAAGAGCGTCGATCTCTTCGGCAGGGAGCACGCGGATCGCTGTATGGAATCCTTCCAGCTGCCAACCGGCATCGAGTGCTTGAGCGCGCACGGTGGGAACGATCTCTGCCCCAGAGCGCAGGACCTCACCGAGAAGAAAAGCCCGCTGCTGAGAGCCTCGTTCTTCGTGGAGGCGCCGGAGTGTCAAACGGTGAGCCACAGCGATGGCTGCCGCTTCGAGACCGAACTCGAGAGCCCTGCTCTCGGCGGCCGAGAGGTTCTCCGAGTCCACGATCAACCACCGTTGCGCGCCCTGGCCCACGCGGACGGGGACGGCAATCAGTGTGCGTCGTCCTGCTTCCAGGACGACCTTGTGGACCGGGTGCAAGGCTTCCCGAAGACGGGGCCACTGCGTGAGGTCGAGAACCTCATCACCGGAGGAAGAGCCCGAGGCGTCGACGAGCCACAACTCGTGCCCGATGCGGGCACTGACCGACTTGATATAGCGGTCAAGGTCGTCCAGGTGTCTGGAGGCCTGAGTGATGACTGTCCGGACCAGAGTCAGGGAGGGACCCTGCGAGTCCGTGAGGAGATCTCGGGCCGCGACGCTCAACTGCCAGGGTTGTTCAGTATGCAGTACGGCAAAGGAGAGTCGCTCCGCCAGGGCAATGGTGGCGGCAGGGACATCGCCGTTCGGAAAGTTTCCGACAATCGCCGAGGCGCCGACCGCGGCGAGCTGGGCGATGGTTGCATCGAGTCGCCACGAGGTGAGTGGCTCTCGCCCTCCGCCCAGCATCACCACCAGGGCACCACGTAGATCAGGCAGCTGGTTCCGTGCCGACATGCGGATCGTGTTGTTGAGCTCGACCAGGTCACCGACGTGGGGGACGACCGATGTGATGCGCTTCTCAGTGGACAGGCCGCCCAGGCATCGACAACGTGGGTTTCGGAAAGCCAGAAGCTCTGTGAGGGATATGTTCACGACGTTCTCATCAGGATCGGGTCCAGGTCGATGCCGTAGCTTCGCGGTGAGCAGAAGTCCAGGCGCTTCGCAGAGCTGAGCCACCAGGGGTGCGCCGGCATACGGCACAAGGCGACATCGGTGCCGGATCGTGCGTCCACCGTTTCGATGGGTTGTCCCGTTCGGATGTCGACGAGGCAAATGAGGTCGGGGACAGTGGCGATGACCTCTCCATCGTTCAGGACGATCAGGTACTCATCACCAGCCTCTATGCGGATGACGGCATCAGTGCGGACGTCTTTGAGGAAGATCGTCGTGTTGCTCGAGAGGCCCACGCTGTCGTGGCGTGTGACGTCCTGAATGCGTCCGTGAGCGATGACCGCGATATCGGACTCGGCGACCCCTGCACCCACGGTGCGGCTCTCGAGAGCCTGCGCCAGAGCTGAGCCGAGATCGATCGACCGGGACAGCGTGCCCGGCAGGGCATAGGCGCGTACCTCTCCGGCGTCGAGGGGAGGGAAGCACACGGCGGCCCATCCGCCGCCGGAAGTGATCGCAGCCCGGGCCAGCTCCTCGACCTGGTGGGCCTCGCCCCCGTCGATAGTCATCGTGGCACCGTTGGCCAGGATCAGAAGCATGGGCGTGATGGGAAAGCCCTCCGCAGTCAGGGAGAACTGATCCAAACGGCTGACAGCACGTCCAGCGAGGTCGGCATCCAGACACGGCAGGTTCAGCTGCCCCGCGCATATGAGGGGAAGCAGACCATTGTCCCCACCGCACTCGAACGAAGTCACCGCGGTGATTTTCCTGCCGGTGTGACGGGCCATGGCCGTAACAGAGCGGGCCAGTTCTGAGCCATCGGCGAGTCGCTCCCGTGCGACAGCGGGCGACCCCATGGTCCCGACGGCGCACACTACGTCGGAGTCACGCAGCATCGAGACATTCAGAAGCCGGATTCGGTTGTCATCACGCAATATTTCCTTCAGCTGCGCAGCTGCGTAGCGTGATGCGCCGCCTCCGCCGCATCCGACAAGTGCGGATCCTAATGCCAGATCATCAACTTGATCGATGTCGAAATAGACGTTCCGAGTCATGCGTTGCCCCTGTCACCTGATAAGTGCCGTGAAGACTGCAGACAACGCCGTGAACCCCGCGCTCTGATCCGTACAGTGGAGAGTCTCGGACATCGCGTCTGGAGTGTGACCCGGCGGCGTCTGCCGCATGTACTTCATCATGGATCCCGCAGACCATCGCTGACAGCGGACACGAGTCGAAAGCGTGCCTTGGTCACCCCGGCGTCCTTCGGCCACGCGACTTTACGACAGGTCTGCAGTTCCGGGCCACCGCGTCATGAGGGTAGTCCTCTCCGCGGGCTGGGGGCCGTCTTCCAACGGATCCGCCCCAACCGGGCCCGCGCGGACAAGGCGTACGCCGCCCGCAGGAACCGGACTACCGCCGCATACGGAGGTGAACGGCTCGGCCAGTTCCGCCCGCCGATCGCCCAGCGATCCAGTCGCCGAACTCAGCTGCCGAGCTGATCCGGCATCCGCCGCTGCCAGGCCGGACCGCAGCCTTCGGCTCGACCGGTCCGACGTATCGGTGACTCTGCCAGGAGGACCGTTACAGAGGTGGCCCGGGAGTCCGGTGTCGGCGCCGAGGGGCTGCGGAACAGGTCGAGCAGGGCGCGGCGCGGAGATCTCAGGCTTCACGGCATCACGGGGGAAGTTCCAGCTGCTCTCGTTCCTCGCGTAGGCGGACCAGTGGACGGGCAGGTCTCGGCGGGCCGGAGCCAGTAAGCCGGTGTGCAACCCGCACTGCGACGGGGGGGAACTCAGGCAATCCGCACAGTGCCCCTGGCACTCCTACGGCCTAGCGTGCTGGAAACACGGTCCGCATCTGCGGGAAGGCCGTTGGCACCTTCAACCTCGGAGACCCTGCGTGAGATCGGCTGTCTCTGTCCCGTCGCTTCCGGAACAGCTATGGGACGGCGATGTCGAGCCGCTCATCCGCGGGGCCACTCTCCTTGGTACGGGTGGCAGAGGAGACTCCTGCACCGCGTCCTGCAGTTGTGTGAACTGCCGCGTGCTGACTGCCCTGTTGAGGTGTGTCTTAATGAGGTTCCTGATGACGCGTTCGTCTTACCCACTGCTGGCAACGGCGCCTCCGCGGTGTCGCAGACGGGGCCAGACGGCCTGGAAGCCGTCCGCCTCCTGGTCATGGTTCTCGAGCGACGTTCCGGGCACCAGCCCGTTCACATAGTGGGCTTCTTTCAGCAGCCACTCTTCGGGGGTGCACAGCGCCCAGCAGGTGGCCGGCCCTCCGCCTGAGGCGGTGCCGACGTGCAGGGAGCCGCCAGGCCTCGAACGTGGCCGTGGCCTGTTCGCCGAGGGCACGGATCCTCGCGTGAACGCGGTCGACGTCCCACTGACCTGTGGACAGCTCTCCTCGCCGGCTGCGGTAGGTCACTCTCACAATGCCTCCGGCACCCTGGAGCCCTGGGCGGTGTACTCGTCGAAGGGCGCGATGCCTACTTCCGCATCGGCGTGCGTCCTTCACGAAGGAAGGCCGGCTCGCGCGGGTCGGCCGAGTCTGCCGGCACCGCCTGCCGCATCAGCGGGTGAGCGCGACGCTGAACGTCGAGCTGCCGGTCGGCGTGAGCGATGAGCCATGCCGCGCGTGCGGCCTCCTCGCCGACCAGTTCCGCCGTCGGCCAGCCGTACTCGTCCATGATTTCGTTGAGCCGGTCACCGTGCCGGGCGGTCAGCCGCCGCCAGGCCACCTGCTCGGCGGGGTCGTCGCTGTTCGCGCGGACTGCCAACTGGTGATCGGCCGCGGCCCTTTCCGTGAGTCCGCTGTCAGGGCGGCAACGTCCTGCGCCACTCTCCACTCCGAGGTAGATCATTCTGGAGACGGCGACGGCCGCCTTCCCGCACCGGGGCAGTGGATCTACCCCTGGAGCCGGAGCCGGATCGCTGCGACGGTCACGGTGCCCTGAAAGAAAGACGCCCTTCGGAGGCCGGCAGAGCCTCGAGCGACGGCTGTCCGACATGGTCCACCAGATCATGAAACGATGCCAGCGGATCCACCTCGCTCAAACTGCCTGACACACACAGAGGCGCTTTCACGTCCCGCCTCGACCGCCGACAGGCCGGAACAGCGCAGGCTCGGCCCTCGTGAGGATCCATCGAGTACAGCACCGCCGCGTGCTACTACCACTTCAAGATCGTTGCTTTGCGGGAGCGCCGGCCCCGTACAAATCGCCACCCACCAGGTACGCCGCTGGGTGATCTCGGCCGCAGCCAGTACCGTGCGGAGCAGCGAGGAGGGGGAGTGGGTGTGTCCCGATGCTGTTGGTGTGTGGACAGATCGCTGAGTCCATACGTGGCGAAGCCGCATCGGCGGTCCGAGGGCCACGGTTACGCGTCAGGTGTCGGTGCCTCGCCGGCAGACCGCCGAGCGGCGCCGCCTGACCCAGCGATGGCTGTCGGGCAAGCCGGTGAGGCCTTTTCGGGTGTGACTCCATCCGGATCACGGGCCGACACCAGCCGCGCTGCCCGCTGCCCTTCGTCCCCTGTCCCTCACCACGACCCGGGCCTGCGGGCTGCCCGTTCTGAAAGACATCGGAGATCGTCACGCGGGTGAAGGACCGCACGTTCGCCTGGACCAAGGACAAGACAGACGATGCGGATCGCGCTTGACCGGCGACCCGTTACACGGCCCCGTCCCACTCCTCCGGGTCGTCCCCGGTCCGGGCTGACCATCGGTGACTTCGCCGGACTGATGGAATAGGCAATGAGCTTGAACCGACTCCTCGGCCGATCGGTAACCGCCTGCGCCGCGGTGCCGCACGATCATTACCGGACCACATTTCAGCGCGCTTCCGCACAGAATATTCAAGATTTCCCAGGTGAATAATGGACCACCTTGAGATAATCGCCGACGACTATTCGACACGTCGAGTCCCTCCGTCGGCCAGGCGGTCCTGGTTCGGCATCGCCGTCCAACGATTCGGCCAGGTGTCCGACCTCAGCCAGTTCCTCCTGGGAGCAATGCTGGGATTCGGCATGACTTTCTGGAATGCTTTCTGGGCGCTCACACTCGGCGCCATCGTCTTCGAGGTACTTGCCATCCTGACCGGCATTATAGGGGCACATGAAGGACTGAACACTTCGCTTCTTGCCCGATGGAGCGGATTCGGTCGCATCGGCTCCGCCCTGCTGGCCGTGGCGATCAGCATCAGCCTCATCGGCTGGTTCGGGATCCAGACCGGAATTTCCGCCGTCGGACTTCACCAGCTGATGCCCGCACTTTCCACCCCCGCATGGGCCATCATCTTCGGATTTTTCATCACTCTCATCGTCGTCCGCGGATTCGAATCCATGCAGTGGGTTGCGAACGTCACCGTTCCACTCTTCCTCGTCCTGGTCGGGTGGGCCGTCGTCTCCGAGCTGTCTCAACATTCGCTCACCCGACTCATGCAGCAGGCACCGCCAGGGCCAGAAATGTCATTGGTATCAGGTGCCACCGTCGTCGCCGGATCATTTGTTGTCGGTTCCGTCATCGCCCCGGACATGACCCGGTACAACCGATCCGTCTCCGACGTCGTCAAGCAGACGCTGATCGGTATCACGCTGGGCGAGTACGCGATCGGCATGGTGGGAGTGCTTCTTGCACACGCGGTGAAGTCGAACGACATCACCGCCATCATCTTCACCTCTGTCGGTTGGGTCGGAGTCCTGGTCATCGTCCTCGGTACCGCCAAGATCAACGACTGGAATCTCTACAGCTCCAGTCTGGGATTCGTCAATATCGCCGACCTCCTCTTCGGTATCCGCCTTCACCGCGGGCTCGTGACCGTAGCAGTCGGCACGGTGGGGACCATGCTGGCAGCAACGGGGTTCCTCGACCGGTTCGTCGATTTCCTCACCATCTTGAGCGTCGCGTTCCCACCCGTAGCCGGGATCATGGTCGCAGAATACTTCGTCGTGAAGAGATGGCGGCCCGCTCTTGAACACTCACGCAGCAAGGGCACCCTCCCCGATGAAACACCGAACTGGGTTCCGGCTACTCTTGTCATCTGGCTGGGATCTGCCTTGATCGGATATCACGTCACCATTGGGATGCCGGCACTCAACTCTGTCACCATCGCGTTCGTGCTCTACCTCCTGGCCGGGCGGCTCGGCCTGCTCGTGAGCATCGGGGCCACCTCTGCACCAGACCTCGCAGAAACAAACCGCTGAGGAACTATGACTCTCCGTATCGGAATCGATGTCGGCGGGACAAACACCGACGCTGTCCTCGTCATGGGGGCGCATATTGTCGCCTCCACCAAGAACCCCACGACGCGGGACGTCACCTCAGGCATCGTCACCGCCCTCGCAGATCTGCGCGCCAAGTCCGACTTCGCGCCGGAAGAAATTGGTGCGGTCATGATCGGCACCACGCATTTCCTCAACGCGTTGGTCGAAGCACACGATCTCACGCCGACGGCGGTAATCCGCCTGGGGCTACCGGCCGCAGCATCATTGCCGCCTTTCACCGACTGGCCGAGATCAATCGTCGAGGCGTGCAAAGGCCAGGCATACATGGCACACGGCGGACACGAATACGACGGACGTGAAATCTCACTGCTACGCCCCGACGAACTCCGCTTCTACGCACGGGAAGCAGTCGACAAAGGAGCCCGTTCCATCGCCCTCTCATCGGTTTTCTCACCGGTGAACATCGAAGGTGAACTCGCCGCAGCCGACATCATCCGTGGCGAAGTCGGCCCTGAAATCCCTCTCTCCCTCTCACACCGCATCGGTCGTGTGGGTCTTCTTGAACGAGAGAACGCCACCATCATCAACGCGGCGCTGCGCGAGCTTGCCGAACGCATCGTGTCAGGACTCTCCGCGGCAGTCGTCGGCGAAGGTATCACTGCACCCCTCTACCTCTGCCAGAACGACGGCACCCTCATCAGCCTCGAAGACGTACGCCAGCACCCAGTGGCGACTTTCTCCTCAGGCCCCACCAACTCGATGCGAGGAGCAGCACGCCTGTCGGGGCATTCCGACTGCGTGGTCGTCGATATCGGTGGAACCACGACCGATGTCGGAGTCCTGCAGGGAGGATTCCCTCGAGAGGCCGGTCAGGAAGTCACTCTCGCGGGAGTTCGCACGAACTTCAGGATGCCGGACGTGTTGTCCGTGGGCATTGGCGGCGGCTCTCGAGTCAGACACAACGGTGCGCGTGTCGGCCCGGACTCCGTCGGCTCCGAGCTACGGCGCCACGCACTGGTCTTCGGAGGCAACGTCCTCACGGCCACCGACATCGCTGTCGCCGCCGGCCACGCCGACATCGGCAGCACCAGGGCCGCACGGCGTCTCAGCCGTTCCACAGTGGACGCCGCCTTGGAGCGGATCAGCCATGAGATCCTGGATGTCGCCGACCGCATGCGGACCTCATCCGCGCCGCTTCCGCTCGTTGCCGTCGGCGGAGGGGCGATTCTCCTGCCGAAAAGGCTCGACGGGTTCGGCGGCGTCGTCCGCCCAGACCATTTCGACGTCACAAACGCCTTCGGTGCAGCCACTGCGCAGGTGAGTGGCGAGATCGACCGTATCTACTCGGTGCGGGAGTCGACGCGTGCTGCGACGAGGGACGAGGCCCGCTTCGATGCCGTGGACCGAGCCATCGCCTCAGGCGCCAGTCCCGCATCTGTGGAGATCGTCGAATTCGACGAATTCCCGATCCCCTACCTGCCGGGCAACGCGATCCGGATCCGCGTCAAAGCCGTTGGCGACCTCGACTTCGGGCGTTGACCCGTCGATGACCTACGGCATGCCCGTCGGCCTGCTTGTTCTCTTGTCACCGGGCGAGGGTGAGGTGGTCGAAGCGGGCGATGCCGGGCAGGAGCACAACGCCTCCCACCACGCAGTCGGGGCCCGCGTCGCTTTCCGTGTAGGCGGACACGGCATGCTGCGGCACTTCGACGGCTTCGTCTCGTGCCTCCGGCGGGGCCGCGCAAGCCCATTCCACGTCCGCGACGGCGCGCAGCAACGGCCGTCGCGCCTCGGTGAGGACACGGCGCGCGCCGCCGAGGTCTCCGGTGAGAAGACCGTGGGCCGAGCAGGCCGCCCTGGCACGTGACTCGTCCGCCGTGGGGGAGAGGCCTCCGCCGCGGCGTACAGCAACGTGCTGGCGGCACCCGGCAGCACACGCGAATGTCGTCACATACCTGGCAGTTGAGTCGCTTCAGTCGCTGTCAGGAGACATACAATGTCTTGAGCTGCAGTTTTTACCCTTGGACGGGAGCGACTGAACAGTCTTGGGGGCGCTGGTCCTTCAGTCGCTGTTCCGGAAGCCCGGCAGCACCTGCCAGAACCGGCAGCACACACCACCTGATCGCTGTTCGAGGCTCCCCGCACCACTACGCGCTTCGGGCAGGCGTATCCCGGTGTCCAAGGGGCACGCGTGGGGACGAGCCGTATGTCGACACCGGCGGCATCGACTGGATCCGTCACATCCTCCAGGTCGGCGTCGCAGTCCTCCTCATCGCGCTCGTCACTCCCCTCTGGGCTCGACGACACGCCTGACCCTGCGTCAGGGTGTGTGCCCACAGCCAGTGGCTGTGGGCACACACGAGAACGTCTGCCGGGGACGTTGCCGGGTGACACCCCACACGGGCCCAGCGTGCGGTGGGGCAACCGCGAGCTGACGCCGCTGCGTTGGCCCAGGACGAGTGCTCCAGCCTCGACTCGGGCCGCCTGCCCCGCACCTGGCGGAACGACCAGGCACAGGCTGGTCACCTGATCGCCGGGACAGCCAGTTCCCAGGAGGAACGGACCGTGACACCGTGTGGGGGGCCGTGGTCAGGGGAGAGGGTGGAGCGGATCTGCTCGCACAGGTCCCGCAGCCGCTCTTCGTCGTCAGCCGACAAGCCCACCAGGCGGAGCATCGTTTCGGGCACGTCGTGTGCCTCCCGCTGGAGCCGGCGGCCGGTCCGGCTGACGGTGAGCACCAGGCGGCGTTCGTCGTCGGCTGCCCGACTCCTGTGGAGGAGTCCCTTGGCTTCGAGGCGCCTCACCACAGGCGTGAGGGTCGCGGATGCCAGTCGCGTACGGTCGGCCAGAGTCCGCAGGTCCAGGTGGTCCTCTTCCCACAACGTCATCATGACGACGTACTGCGTGTAGGTCAGCCCGAGCGGACCGAGCAGGGGGCGGTAGGCCCGGGTGACGGCGTTGACGGCGCTGTACAGCGCGAAGCAGGGCTGTTCCGACATGCGCTGGGCCTTCATGTCGCCTTCCTCACCGCTCATGTCGCGGAATCGTCAGCGCCAGTAGTTGTTGGCCGCGGCGATCGTCGCGAACTCGACGGCGACGACGTGGGCGATGGCGACGAGGCTGCCGTGATCTTCGGCGTACACGGACCGGAGGCGCTGACGGACCTCGGCGTCCGGCTGCGTCGCCTTCACCGAACTGCGGGCGAGCTTGATGGCCAGCGCACGACCTTCGTCGGGGCCGGCGGTGATCAGAGTGTTGTCAGGTAGGAGGCTCATGGTCCTCTCCTCTCGTCAGGGCACTAATTATTGGGACTCCCAATTAAATGTGTCAAGTGGGCGTGGACAGAACGGTGGCGCGGCAGGCTCTTCGACCTCACCGGCATGGCGGCGGCCACGGTCCGTCTGAGCACGAAGGCAGGGAAGAACCGTTCGCGGACGTCTGCGGCGACCTTGGCCGGCCCGGGCGAATCCGCCACGCCGATACGCGCCGGCGTGCGGGCGACCGTCCTGGCGGTGTGCCCGCGTTCCAGTGCCTGTCCGGTCAGGGCGAGGCCGGTCGCGCCCGACGCGGCAGGAAGGGTGAGGTGCACGAAGTTTTCCGGGACGGGTGGACGAACGGCGAACCACGCGGAGCCGAGCCGGGCAGGTGCCAGGGAGCGGACTGGAGGTCAGCCGGCCGGGGCGAGCAGGGTGAACACCGCCGAGAAGTCCTGGTCGTCCAGCCCTTCCTCGGTCATCCGCGCATACAGTTCCCGGGCCCGGGAGGTCACCGGCAAGGGCACCGTGTGAGCCGCGGCCGTGGCGAGCGCGAGGTCGAGGTCCTTGCGCATCAGCGCGCCTTTGAAGCCCGGCCGGAAACCGGCGTCCGCCGGGCTGGTCTTCAGGACCCCCGGCACCGGCGGCCGGGTGCGGAGCGCCCAGCAGTCGCCCGAGCTCGCCGACACCACGTCGAACAGCAGCCTGGGGTCGACGCCGAGGCTCTGGGCGAGCGCGTAGCTCTCGGCGACGGCCACCATCGAGGTCCCCGCGATGATCTGGTTGGCCAGCTTCACGGACACGCCCGCGCCGTGGTCCCCGCAATGCACGATGTTGCGCCCCAGCACCGAGAGCAGCGGCTCCAGTTCGGCCAGGGTGCCGGCGTCGCCGCCCACCATCACCGTGAGGGTGCCGTCGACGGCCCCGGCACTGGAACCGCTGACCGGCGCGTCCAGCATGCGCACGCCGTGCCGCCCGGCCAGGTCGGCCAGTTCCTTGCTGGTCGGCGGGTCGATGGTGCTCATGTCGATCAGAGTGCTTCCGGCGGGCATCTCCTGGAGGGCGCCCTCGGGGCCGGTGAGGGCCTCGCGCACGTGCGAGCCGTCGGGCAGCATCGTGATCACCACCTGGGCTCCGGCCGCCGCCTTCCGGGCGGAGGGGGCGGCTTGTGCGCCGGCGGCGACGAGAGCGTCCACCGCCTCGGGCAGTCGGTCGTACACGGCAAGGCGGTACCCCGCGGCCATCAGCCGCTTCGCCATCGGACGGCCCATGGTGCCGAGGCCGATGAAGGCCACCGAGATATCGATGTCGGACATGGCGTTTCCTTTCTGATGCACGTCAACTTTTGTGTGCATGAGGGAACTTGACGTTGTTGATAATGAAATAGACTGATTTTATGGATATTCTTGATGATTTCTGGCTCGTCCCTTTGACTGAACGGCCACTTGGTGCGGGGCGCCGCGTGACACTCGTGTGCTGCCCCTACGCCGGCGCCGCCCCGACAGCGTTCCTCCCGCTGGCCCGGACGCTCACCGCGACCGGACTGCCCGTCACGGTGGTCGCCGCCCAGTTGCCGGGCCGGGGACGGCGCATCCGCGAACCCTTCGCGCCGTCCCTGCGTGCCCTCGCCGGGCCGCTGGCCGCGGCCGTGGCGAACCTGCCCGGCCCGGTGGTGCTGTACGGGCACAGCATGGGTGCCCTGCTCGCCCACGCCGTGGCCGCCGCGTTGCCGGACGCCCCCGCCGAGCTGGTCGTCTCCGGCTCCCGGCCGCCCGGCGCGCACCTGCCCGAGGGGGTGCGGTCCTGGCCGGACCGTGCCGACGAGGACCTGGTCGCCGGGCTGGTCCGGCTGGGGGCTCCCGCCGAGCCGTTCGCCGATCCCGAGATCCGGGCCCTGGCGCTGCCGGTCCTGCGAGCCGACCTGCGGGCGGCCGCGCTGCACCGGCCCGACCCCGGCCCGCCCCCCGCCTGCCCGGTCACCGCGGTCGCCGGGCTCCGCGACGAGGAGGCCCCGCCCGGGGCGATGGCGGGCTGGGCCGCGCACACGACAGGCAGCTTCAGCCGGCACGCCCTGGACGGCGGCCACTTCCTGGTGGAGGAGTGCCTCCCCGGGCTGGCCGCCCTCCTCGGGGAGGTCATCCGCCGGACGGCTCCAGCCAGATGATGTCGCCGAGGGTCACGGCCAGGTGCGTCATCGAGCTGTTCTCGGTGGCGCCGTGCCAGTGCTCCTCGCCGGGCGGGCACGCCACCACGTCACCGGCCCGCACCACCGTCGGCTCCTGCCCGCGCACCTGCACATAGCCCTCGCCCTCGGTGATGTAGAGCAGCTGGCCTCCGGTGTGCCAGTGCCAGTGGTTGCGGACGCCCTCCTCGAAACGGACCAGCAGCACGCTGGAGGTGTGCTGCTCCTCGGAGGGGAAGAGGTCGGTCAGCCGGGCCTCGCCCGAGAAGACCCTCTGGTACTTCTCCGGCAGCGGCTCCAGCGAGTCGGTGTACTCGACAGGAGTGTTGATGATCATGGTGTCAGTTGTCCTTTCGGGTGAAGGGTGAGGTGAGGCGGGTCGCGAGGCCCGAAGGGGTCGGGTCCTCCAGCAGGTCCGCCAGGCCCAGCTCGCCGCCGAACCGCTCGCGAAGGCGCGCGAGCATCCGTACGGCTGCCAGCGAAGTGCCGCCGACGGCGAAGAAGTCGTCCTGGGGGCCCGTCGGCCGGGCCAGCAGGTCCGTCCAGAGGGCGGTGACGGCGGCGAGTGTCCGGGGGTCGGCGAGTGAGGGGCTCGCGGTGTCGGTACCGGACATGGCTGTCGTGTCGGTACCGGACATGGCTGTCGAGCCGTCCGTGCCCGTCCGTGCGACGGCGTCGTCGGCCGGTGCCCGGCGCCGTACCTCCAGCTCGACCTGTGGCCGGCCGTCGCCGAGGAATGCGTCCAGGGCCTGGCGCAGCCGTTCGTCAGGGCTAGGCGGCGGCACGGAGCGCAGCGGCCCGGGTGTCGCGGTACCCGGGCCGGGCGGGGTCCGCCCGGCGGCTTCGTCCCGCCGGATCGCGTGCACGTTGCGGTATCCGGTGCCGCGCAGCGCCGCCACGCTCTCCACCCGGCAGTCGTAGCCGGCTGCCGTCAGCAGGGCGACCAGGGCCGTCACGTCGGCCTCGTGGTGGACCTCCATGATGATCTGCCGGATGCGGGCCCAGTCCGTCTCGTCCAGCGAGCCCAGGATGTCCGCCTCCGCGCCTTCGGCGTCCAGCTTCAGCAGGTCCACCGTGGCTCCACCGAGCCGTGCCAGCACCCCGTGCAGTCCGGTCACCGTCACCTGGGCAGGACGGGCACCGCGCATCCGGGCGACGGCGATCTCCCCGGCGAGCCGGGTGCCGGCCTCGGTTCCGGTGTCGACGGCGGCGTCGATGGCCGCGCTGATGGCGGCGTGATCGCCGGTGCCGTCCGCGTACAGGCCGGAGTAGACCGTCGCGCCTGGGTACACCGTCATGGTCGCGGTGCCGTCGGTGCCGCCGACGGCCCAGGGCAGCACCACGACGGGAAGGCCGAGTTCGCTGACGTTGGCGGCCAGGGCGGTGAAGGCGTCGGGGGAGGGCTCGAAGGCGTAGACGGTCGCCTCGGGGTAGGTGCGCGCCATGTACAGCGAACACAGGCCGATGTTCGCGCCGATGTCGATGATCAGGGGCCGGGCCGGCATCCGCGGCCCGCTGATGGCGTAGACGCGGTCCTCGAAGATCTCCTGGAGGAGGTAGTCCGTCTCGTAGGGATTCAGCTCGTAGAGGGAGGTGCCGTCGGGCAGGGTCCGGCGCGGCAGCCCGTACGCGTTGTCCTCGACCCACACGGTGGCCAGCAGCCGGCCGTCCTCCGTGGCGGGCCGGACCTCGGCGGCGTGGACGCCGTTCTGCAGGCGCAGGAATTCCCTGATCCGGTCGGCGGTGCGCGCCGTCCGGAGCGTGCGGGTGCGGTGGCGGCCGATCAGGCCCTGCGGGGTGAGGGGGGAGGAGGTGCGGGAGTACGTCATGATGTGCCTCCTTCGGTGAGTGACAGGGAGAGCGCGGCCGCCGGGACGACGTAGACCTGCTCCGTGGGCGTGTCGTCGGTGGCGGCGGCGTCAACGGCGTGCGCGGAGGCGTCCCGGCCGTGTGTGCGCAGGAAGTCCAGGGCGGGCCCGTTGCGCCCGGTCCGGCGGAACCTCACATGGAGCTCGTCCACGTCGCCGTCCTCGGCGATCTCCGCGAACAGCGCCTCGGTCACGCCCCGTTCCAGGGCCCGGCAGCTCATGGCGAAGGACTCCACGCGGACCTCGCCGTCGTCTCCTCGGGTGGTCACGGCGGTGGCGATGGTGCCGTAGTCGCCGAACCGGTCGCGCAGGGTGGCCGTCCAGGCGCCGGCTGCGCCGCGGGCCAGCAGGGCGGGGACGTCCCCGCTCTCCACCGTGGCCGAGGTGAACTGGTTCGTGCGGGACAGCAGCTGGGTGATGCGCGGCAGTTCGGCGGGGGCCGCGCGGCGGGCCACGACGACGGTGCCGAGCCTTTCGTTGAGCCGGGAGGTGTCCGCCAGGCCGGCGGCCGCCTCCCGGCGCAGCGCGTCGGCCCGGTAGCCGTCGTTGCGGGTACGGTCCTCGGCGGTGGAGAAGAACCGGTCCAGCTCCCAGCAGTCGCCCAGCACGGCGTCCGGGTCGGTTCCGGGGTCCATGTGCAGCACGGTGACGTCGGGCAGGGACTCGGTGACCTCCGCGCACACGTACGGGTTGTCGTCGACGAGGACGAAGCTGTCGACTCCGAGCCGCAGTTCCTCGGCGAGGGAGACGATGTTCCGCGACTTCGGCTTCCAGTTGATCCGCGCGGCGACGAAGTGCCGGCGGGTGAGTTCCAGGTCGGCGGCGCGCTCGGCGAAGACCCGCTCCACGCTGTCCGGGTCGTTGCGGCTGCACAGGGCGAGGACGAAGCCCTCGTCGTGCTTGCGCCGCAGGAAGCGCTGGACGGCCAGGAACCGGGGGGTGATCTCCAGGTCGGCGGGCTCCCGGTCACCGCAGGCGCCGCCCCACAGGGTGTCGTCGCAGTCGACGGCGATCACCTTGCGGGGGCGGGCGAGGACGGAGTGCACCACCCGGGTCAGGCCGATCGCCAACGCGGCGAACGCTTCCTCCGTGTACGGGATGTGGGCGATGTCGGCGGACTCGGCGTCGTGAACGTCCAGGCCGTCGTACGGGGAGAACCACTCCTCGGCGTCGATCACCGCGAGGCCCGGCACCCCGGCGAGGCCGGTGAGCAGCCTGGAGGCCGCGGGCTCGGTGCGCGCAGGCCCGGTCGGCCCCGGGCACACGACGAGCACCGTGGGCGTTCCGTGCGTGGCGGCGAACTCCTGTGCTGCCGCTACGAACACGTCGGCCTGCCCGGCTTCTTGCCCGGCCTGCGAGGCCGCCCCGTCCGCACCGTCGGTCGTGCCCCCCGCCCAGTCCGCGGTCCTGATCAGCCCGACATTGAGGCCGCCGGTGTTGCGGGCGAAGTGACTGGACGGGGACAGCAACTGTTCGGCGAGCTGACCGTACGGCGCGGCTTCCACGAGGTGTGGGGCCCCGATGTGCTCCAGCGCGTCGCGCAGCAGCGGCAGCAGTGGTTCGACGGTGAACGTCGCGGCCACGGTGATGACGTCACCGGTCGTGCGCCCGGGTGAGTCCGGCATCTGTTCCCCTCGGTTTACCTTCGCGTGGTGGCCGACGAGCAGCGTGCGACCACAAACCCACGGAAATTTGGCACTGCCAAATCTAAATCCCGCAGGGGCGCCCTCGCAACGTTGCTCTTGCGACAAAGGCGTCTGTTCACCGCCTATGCGGCGTATGTCCTCCGACCGAACCCGTGCCCTGGCCCCGGACCTTGACGGAGCGTCAGCGTCAGCGACAGTTACGGGGTCGGGAGACGGCGGGCCGCCATCGCTCGGGCCGGTGCGCCTCCGGGCCGCGACGCGGCTCCCCCGGGCCGAGGCGCGTGCGGCGAACCGCCGCGGAGCCGCGGGCCGTGTCCGGTCGGTGCGGCGACGGGGCGGCCGCGGAGCCGTACACCGCGCTGGAATGGGCCGACATCGTCTTCGTTCCCGGCTACCGGTTCCCCGACCGGGAGGACCCGCCGCCCGCCGTGGTCGAGCACGGCTTCACGACGACGGTGCACGCCTGCACCCGGGAGCAGAACCTCCAGGACGGCCCGCACCGCGACACCCGCCGGGCCCGCGCCGCGAGCGTCAACATCGCGCCGACCACGACGGGCTCGTCCGACCTCACCGGCGACCCGGCCTCCTCGGTCTTCGACTCCGCTCTCACCCGCGTCGACGGCGCCACGTCAAGGTGGTCGCCTGGTACGACAACGAGTGGGGCTGCTCCGACCGGATGATCGACACCCTCGGACTCCTCGCCGCCCGCTGACGGACACCTGGTGGCCGATGCACCGGCTGATCCCCGGCCCCGGTCTTCCTGAGACCACGTCGGGGTCGTTCCGTCAGCAGGCGTCGCGCCGAGGGCGGATCAGCTCGCCAGCAGGTGACCGCGGCCGAACATGGCCGCCGCGGCCCGTGCGGTCGGCGTACCGGAGTCCAGGTCCGCACCGGCCAGCCGCAGGACCGTCACCACCTCGTCCGCGCCCTTGAACAGGGCGCCGGCGATGGGGGCCTGGTCCCGGGCGTTGCGCAGATCCGGGTCGGCGCCGAGCCGGATCAAGGCCCGCACCGTGTCGGCGTGGCCGTGGTAGGCGGCAAGCATGAGCAGGGTGTTGCCGGCCGGATCGCGCACGTCCACCGGCAGGCCGTGCTCCACGAATCCCAGCAGTTGCCCGGTGCCGCCCTCGCGGGCCAGGTCCATGGCGATGGCCACGACGCGTTCCGTCTGCTCGGGAGTCAGCCCGCCGCTGTTCATGCGTACCTCCTGGTCACGCGGTCGTGCTGCTCAATGCTCCGCGCGGGCACGTCCGTACCCGCGCGGAGGTGGTACGGCCGTACCGAGGGCCGCTCGGACGGCCGGGCTCAGAGGGTACCGGCGGCCAGGGCCTCGATCGCCTTGCGGACGCCTTCGCCGTAGGCCGGATCGGCCTGGGTGCAGTTGGCGATGTGCCGCTCGACGGTCCGCCGCGACGCCCCGTCGATCGCGCGCGCCGTGTTCTCGAAGAGGACCTGCTGCTGCTCGGGGGTCATCAGGCGGAACAGGTTGCCGGGCTGCTCGAAGTAGTTGTCGTCGTCCTCACGGAAGTCGAACCTGTCGGCGACGGCGCCCACGGCCTGGCGCGGCTCGCGGTAGGCCGGCTGCTCCTGCCAGCGCCCGTAGGAGTTGGGCTCGATGCCCGGGGTGGCTCCCTGGTTGCCGTCGACACGCATGGCGCCGTCGCGGTGGTAGGAGTTCGCCGGGTTCCTCGGCCGGTTGACGGGAATCTGGTGGTGGTTGACACCGAGGCGGTAGCGCTGGGCGTCTCCGTAGGAGAACAGCCGGCCCTGCAGCATCCTGTCGGGGGAGAAACCGATGCCCGGGACCACGTTCGCCGGGGTGAAGGCGGCCTGCTCCACGTCCGCGAAGTAGTTGTCGGGGTTGCGGTTGAGCTCCCACTCGCCGACCTCGATCAGCGGGTAGTCCTTCTTCGACCAGACCTTGGTGAGGTCGAAGGGGTGGAAGCGGTAGTGCTCCGCGTCGGCCTCCGGCATGACCTGGATGAACAGCTTCCACTTCGGGAAGTCGCCCTTCTCGATCGCGTCGAAGAGGTCGCGCTGGTGCGACTCGCGGTCCTTGCCGATGAGCGCCCCGGCCTCGGCGTCGGTGAGGTTCTTGACGCCCTGCTGGGTGCGGTGGTGGAACTTGACCCAGAACCGCTCGCCGTCCGCGTTGACGAGGCTGTAGGTGTGCGAGCCGAAGCCGTGCATGTGCCGGTACGACGCGGGAATGCCGCGGTCGGACATCACGATCGTGACCTGGTGCAGGGCCTCGGGAAGGTTGGTCCAGAAGTCCCAGTTGTTCTCGGCGTCGCGCAGGTTCGTGCGCGGGTCGCGCTTCACCGCGTGGTTGAGGTCCGGGAACTTCAGCGGGTCGCGGAAGAAGAACACCGGGGTGTTGTTCCCCACGAGGTCCCAGTTGCCCTCTTCGGTGTAGAACTTCACGGCGAAGCCACGGATGTCGCGCTCGGCGTCGGCCGCGCCGCGCTCGCCGGCAACGGTGGAGAACCGGACGAACAGCTCGGTCTGTTTGCCGATCTCCGAGAAGATCTTCGCGCTGGTGTACCGCGTGATGTCATGGGTCACCGTGAAGGTGCCGAACGCGCCCGAACCCTTGGCGTGCATGCGACGCTCCGGTATCACCTCACGGTCGAAGTGAGCCAGCTTCTCCAGAAACCACACGTCCTGCAGGAGCATCGGGCCGCGCGGGCCGGACGTCAGGGAGTTCTGGTTGTCGGGCACTGGTGCACCGGCGACCGTGGTCAGCGGCTTCTGGTTATTCTCGGGCAAGGCTTACTCCTCGGTGATGGTCCTTCAGCTGCGTTCGAGGCCTGGCGGTCCTGTCCGGCCGCGTGTCCGCGCAAGCTGCCCCCGCCGCCCGCATCGGTCCACACAGTACATTGGACTTCATCTAAGTCAAGGTAACGTCCAAACAAAGACTCCTTCTTGAACAGGCGCCGCCGCTGTTACGCTCGGCCGCGTGAGTGATCTCTTGAGGCGGCTCCGGCAAGGCGGTTGGCGCCTGACCGCACAGCGGCGTGTCGTGGCCGAGGTTCTCGACGGGGACCACGTCCACCTGACCGCCCACGAGGTGCATGCGCGCGCGGTGGAGCGGCTGCCCGAGATCTCCCGGGCGACGGTCTACAACTTCCTGGGCGAACTGGTGAGTCAGGGGGAACTCCTGGAGGTCTCGACCGACGACCGGGCCAAGCGCTACGACCCCAATGCGCACCACCCCCATCACCACCTGATCTGCGTCCGCTGCGGCGCGATGCGCGACGTGCCCCCCGCACGCGACCTCCTCTCCGAGCTACCGGAGCCGGAACGCTCCGGGTACACGGTCTTCGACGTGGAGTTGACCTACCGGGGCATCTGCCCCCACTGCGCCATCTGACGGCGGGCCGACCGCGCATGCCCGGCGCACGGGGACGACACGCCCAGGCCCCTCACCGACGGCGGGGACGGTGCGCGCGGCGCACCATGGCCGCGTGCGCGCGATGCCCGCGCCACCCCGTCCGGACATCTCTTGCGGGCCGCGCCGCGAGCCCATACGGTTGGCACTGCCAGTAATTGGTCGCGGAAGGCGACTCCCGTAGAGGTGCGGTGGCGGGCCGAGGTCTGCCCGGAGCGCAAGGCCTCGTCGCGGGATCCAGGAAACACCAGGAGCAGTGATGAGTGAAGCGACCGTTCCCGGATACCGCTACGGTGACTCCGCACTTCCGGCATCGCCGGTGACCGTCGGGGATCTCGACAAGCTGAAGGCGGCGGTGCTGTTCGGCGAGGCCGACGAGGCCGCCCTGCGGCAGGCCTGGGACGTACTGAAGGACCAGGTCGAGGACGTACTCGACGTCTGGTACGGATTCGTCGGAGCGAACGAGCACCTCGTGGCCTACTTCTCCACCCCGGAGGGGGAGCCCATCGGCAGTTACCTCGCCGCGGTGCGTCACCGCTTCGGGAAGTGGATCGAGGACACCTGCACGCGGCCCTACGACGCCGAGTGGCTCGCGTACCAGGAGGAGATCGCCGTGCGGCACACGCCGGCGAAGAAGAACCACACCGACCACGTGTCCTCGGTGCCCAACGTGTCGATGCGCTACATGGTGGCTTTCATCTATCCCATCACCGCCACCATGCGCCCGTTCCTGAGCGCCGCCGGCCACACCGAGGGGGAGGTGGAGGCCATGTACCAGGCGTGGTTCAAGTCCGTCACCCTCCAGGTCGCCCTGTGGACCCGCCCCTACCTGACCAAGGGCTGGTAGGCCCGGCACCCCACCGGCGCTCGCGTCCCGCCCCACCGATCCCGTCGGCGCCCACGGCGTCCGTCGAAAGCCTCCCGGCCTCGCCGCGATGTCGCCCGTCGCGGTCGCTGCACCCGGGCCGCGCGTGTCGTCCGTGGTCGGCCGTGCCCTGGCGCACGGCCGACCGCACCGCCCTCGCGGCGGCTCGCGGCGGCTCGCGACGGCGCTGGGGAACGTCCGGGGCCGCTACGCCCGCGGTCTCGCCGTGGCCTCGCCGGTGATGGTCCCAGCCGTCGCCGGCACGGCGTGCCCGCGCCACGGTGGCGGTTCCGGCCGAGGTCCGTGACTCACCAGCCCGAAGGCTTCACCGTGCCCATGACCCGGTCGACGGCGACCTCGATGACCACACGCTCGGGGTTGGCCCGCGGAGGCCTGTAGCGCTCGGCGTACCGTCGTTCGGCCTCGGTGACCGACCCCGCGTCGTCGCGGACGACGGCCGCGCCCTCCAAGGTGCACCAGCGGCGGCCGTCGACCTGGCTGATGGACACGCGCGCGCCCGGTCCGGCGGCGATGACGTTGCGTACCTTCTTGCTGTGCGCGCTGCTGATCACCCGCGCGACCCGGGTCTCGGGATCGTAGGTGACACCGACCGGGACCTGATGCGGCGTGCCGTCGGGGCGCAAGGTGGTGAGGAAGCAGATGCGGCGCTCCTGCCAGAACGCGTCGTCGGACGGGGGCGGCGGGCCGGCAGCGGGCACGGGATCTCCTTACACGGGCGGCACGGCGGCGGGGGACGGCACCGTGCCCACACATCGTACGGAGTGTCGTCGGCGCCCAGGTGCCCCGGCCGGTCAGCGGCCCCGCACGGGTGCCGGCCGGTCCCACGGGAGTTCGTCGCTCGTCACGGCTTGCCTCGTGAACCGACCACCACGGTCCGTCGTAGTGCGGAGGATTTCCCGTCCCCGGCATCAGCGGGCCACGTCAGGGGGTCCGGGAGCAGGGCGGGGACCGGGCTCCGGCTCCCGGGAAGACGACGTGCTGCCGGGAAACGCGGAGGATGACCCGGCCCGACCGACTCCTCGCCGCCCCGGGAGACACGTCGCTGCGGCGCGCTCCCTCAACTGGGCGGTCGGGGCGCGGACTTGCCGACCCGGCTGTGAAGATTGGATGGATGCGGGCAGTCCGGTCACCAGTGGTAACGATTCCGATGCGGAATGGCGGTGCGATGCCGGGACCGGACGTCCGGAACCATTCACTCCATAGGATTCCGCTGTGCTCATGGGGCACTTGAGACTGCTGGCACGGCTCTCCCACCACGTATCCCGTGTGAGCGCACCCCGCGCGCGTCCATGGAGAGAGCCCAGCCGGAGGGGAATTCTGTGTTTGCACTTTTCTCTGCGTCCGCCGCGACCGGGCGACGCACCACCGGCCGACGCACCACCGGCCGACGGATAGCCGCGGCGGCCGCCACGGCCGGACTGCTGGCCCTCGGCTCCCTCGCCGGTACGGGTAACGCCGTCGCCGACGAGAACGACGTTCACCACCAGGGCGGAGCGGTTGCCACCCTCGACGGGCTGAAGACGTTCGACAAGGCCCGCCTGGACGTCGGCGGCGGCACGACCAAGACCATCGCCGCCGGCCTGTTCGAGATGAGCGTCGAGGGCAGCGGCCTGCTGCAGACGTACTGCATCGACATCCACAACCCGACCCAGGACAAGGCGACGTACCTGGAGACCCCCTGGGCCCAGACCTCGCTCGGTGCCAACGAGAACGCCGGGAAGATCCTCTGGATCCTCCAGAACTCGTACCCGCAGGTCGCCGACCTGGCATCGCTCGCCCAGAAGTCGGGTTCCGGGCAGCTGACGCCCGAAACCGCCGCGGCCGGCACCCAGGTCGCCATCTGGCGCTTCTCCGACGGGGCGAAGGTCGAGGCCGAGAACGCACAGGCCGAGACGCTCGCCGACTGGCTCGAGGCCCAGGCCCAGAACCTCCAGGAGCCGAAGACCTCCCTGACGCTGGAGCCCAACGCGGTCTCCGGGAAGTCCGGCAGCAGGCTCGGCCCGGTGACCGTGCGCACCGACGCCGGCCAGGTCTCCGTCGCCGCTTCCGAGGATGCCGCGGCGGCCGGCGTCAAGGTGACCGGCAAGGACGGCCAGGCCGTCACGTCGGCCGCCGACGGCACCGAGCTGTACTTCGACGTACCCGAGGGTGCGGCCGACGGTTCGGCCTCGCTGACGGTCCGGGCGACCACCAAGGTTCCGGTCGGCCGTGCGTTCGCGAGCGCCAGCAAGAGCCAGACGCAGATCCTCGCGGGGTCCAGCGACTCCACGGTCACGGCCGACGCGACCGCCAACTGGGCCACCAAGGGCGCCATCCCGTCGGTCACGGCGGAGAAGAACTGCGCCAAGGGCGGCATCGACGTCACGGCGGGCAACGAGGGCGACAGCCCGTTCACCTTCGAGCTCGCGGGTGCCGAGCACACGGTCGGTGCCGGCGAGACCAAGACCGTGACGGTCCCGGTCGGCGAGGACGAGGCGTACGACTTCACCGTCACCGGCCCGAACGGCTTCTCCGAGCGTTTCCAGGGCGTCCTGGACTGCAAGACCCAGGGCACCCCGGCACCGGAGAACCCCGGTGGCGGCGAGGAGACCCCGTCCTCCAACCCCAGCCCGGCCGGCGGCTCCTCTGAGGACACCACCGGCGGCAAGGGTGACCTCGCGGAGACCGGCAGCTCCAGCGCGACGCCGGTGATCGCGGGCATCGCGGTGGTCCTGGTGGTCGCGGGCGGCGCGGCCATGCTCGTCCTGCGCAAGAAGAAGGCGGCCGGCGGTCAGTGACCGGCCGCTGACACGGCGGACGGGCCCGGCACGCGGTGCGTGCCGGGCCCGTCCGTTTTCCGGATGACGCGGTGGACCGCGGGCTCCGTGCGGATCGTGCCCGCGAGCGGTTACGGCTTCTCGCGGTTGTGGAGGGCGCTCACAGGAGAAATGGGTCCAGGACGCGTCTTGGACGGGCCGGCCGGCCGGGCTGAACAGCCGGGAAGGGCAGCTCTTCCAACGTTGGACATGCGGTGTGCAGCGGAATGACAGCACGCCGCCCGAAGACTGCCCAGACCTCGCGCACAGCGGACCGGCGTTCCGCGGGGCCGACGGGGGAACACGCCGCGGACACGGAGCCGTCCACGGTGCCCGGCGTCCTTCCGAGCGGCCAGGACCCGGGACCGCTCTGTACCGGGCCCTGGCCTGCTCGACCTCTGCCCCCTGGGACAAAGGCTGGTGAGGGCCGGTGAGTGACCGTCAGCCGGGGGGGGGCAACCGGGCGGCCACCACCATCGCGCCGCCCGGAAACACGGCGGCGTGGGCCCACACCCGCACAACGCCGTGCACCGCGAAGCGGTTCACCCTCGGCCAGAGGAAGATGCGGCGCGCTGCGAGGCCACCGCCGCGTGACAGTCGGCCACGGATCACACGCCGAGCAAGCAACGGACAAGGAAACCCGTTCAACGGGCGTTCACACGGCAAGGAAAGACAATTCGTCGGGTGATGTGCCACTGAATACCGCATATGTCCGCTCGCCGCGGTCGAGTCCCGGGCTTGCCAGGGTCGGTGACGGCTCTTATATTGGCACTGCCAATTAAGAGCGTCACAGTTACCGTGTTGCGGGTTGCCGGGACGTGTCCCGCGCGATGCAGGTGGAAGGCGAACGGACGCAAGTGAACGCACGTTACGGGCAGGACACGTGCTACAGCGTGCTCGGCCCCCTTGAGGTACGACGGGACGGGGAACTGCTCGACCTGGGGCCCCGGCAGCGCAGGGTGCTGCTCATCCGGCTCCTGATCGAGAACGGCAGGCCCGTCTCCCTGACGGAGCTGGCCAAGTCCTTGTGGCAGGGTGACCGGCCGATGGCGGCGGTGTCCTCCATCCGCGCCCACGTCAGCCGGCTGCGCGCGGTCCTGGAGCCGGTCCGCAGGGTGAGACCGACGGTTCTCGTCAGCGGTCCCGCGGGGTACTCCCTGCACGTGCCGCAGGAGGCCCGGGACACCAGCGCGTTCGACACGTCGGTGAGCAGGGCGCGGGAAGCCCTCGGGCAGGGGCGACTCGTTCAGGCGCGCCAGGAGATAGAGACGGCGCTCGCGCTGTGGCGCGGTACCGCTCTCGGGGAAGCCGCCGACCACGCCTTCGCGCAGCGGGAAAGGGCCCGGCTCGACTCGGCCCACCAGGACGCGAGGGAAATGCGGACCACGGTCCTGATCCATCAGGGCGACAAGGAGCGGGCGGTCCAGGCGGCCGAGGAACTCGTGGCCACGGCTCCCCTCAGGGAGGCCTCGTGGTCCCTTCTCATGCGCGCCCTCTACACGGCCGGACGGCCCGTGGACTCGCTCCGTCAATACGAACACTTCCGGACCATCCTGGCCCGGGAACTGGGCCTCGACCCCTCTCCCGGCCTGCGGGACCTGCACACCGCCGTCCTGCGGCACGACACCACCGTCCTCGGCACCCCCCAGCTGGCCAGCACCGTCACCGCACCGTCCCGTGCGCACCCGCCCGCCCCGATGCCCCTGGTGGGTCGGGTTCAGGAACTAGCCGAGCTGCGTGGTCTGCTGGAGAGCGCCGCAACGAACCGCACCCGGTGGGCCGTCGTGTCCGGCGAGGAGGGAACCGGCAAGTCCAGGCTCCTGGACGAGATCGCCGCGCAGGCGTCCCAATCCGGGCTCGCCGTGGTCAGGGCCGACCACGCCCAGGAACCGGCCGACGGCGGCGCGGCCCTCAGATCCCCGGTCGTACGGCTGCTGGACACCCTGTGCACACACGGTCCGGACGCCGCGGTCGAGGACATCGCCGGCGGGCAACCGCCGTCCGCTCCCGGCAGGGAGACCGGACGGACACCGGTGCTGTGCGTGGTCGACGACCTCGACCGGGCGACTCCCGGCGTCCACGACATGCTGCGCCGATTCGCCCCCGCACTGCGGGACGCTCCCCTCGCCGTCGTCTGTGCCGTGGGCGACACACAGCACCCCTCGGTCAGCACCCTGCTCGCGGAGCTGGCCCGCCTGGACACGACGTGGCTGCACCTCGGCCCCCTGGACAACGAGGATGTGGCCGAGCTGCTCTCGGCACGCGGGGAGGACGCCGGCCTGGACCTGACGGCGGCGCTGCACCAGCGCAGCGCGGGCAACCCCTTCGTGCTGAACGAGCTGCTGAAGCTGCCGCCCTGGCAGCGGACGGGGCCGTCGGCGACGGTGCCGGCGGCGGTGCGCAGCATCGTCCAGGCCCGGTTGTCCCCGCTACCCGCGCCGGCCAGGACGATGCTCGCGCACGCCGCCGCCGACGGCGGACGGCTCGACGTGGAACTCGCCGCGGACATACAGGCCGTGGAGCGTGAAGAGCTGCTGCCGCTGATCGACGCCGCGGTGACAGCCCGGCTGCTCGTCTGGCACGCCGATCAGGACTCGGCGGCGGACGGGCACTACCGGGTGCCCGAACTCGTCGGCGACGTACTGCTCGGCGCGCTGGCCCCGTCCTCCCGGCAGTTGCTGCACACCGCGGTCGCCCGTGCGCTCACCGGCCGGCCGGACAGCGACCCGGCGCGCCTCGCGGACCATCTGAAGGCGGCCGGTCCGATGGCGCCGCTCACGGTCCCGCGTCCCACCCGCCGTTCGAAACCAGACCACGGTCGCTGAACGACCGTATCCGCAGCACGTGCCACCGCCCCGAAGGACGCTTCCGGGGCCAGAGGGGAACCACATGTCCGACCAGCAGCAGAGCCCGGGCGGGGCATCCGCCCCGGGGGAAGGCGCCGCCCGCTCCCCCGGTGCCGGGTCCGTGGCGGCCCGGCCCACCGGCGGCGGGAACACCCGAGCCGGTGGCGCGGGTCCGGCTCCGGGGCCGGCTTCGACCCCGGCGCCGGGGGAGGAAGGCGGGGCCGGGAGCGGACGCGCCCGTCCCGGCGACACGTCCACGCCCTCCCCCCGCGCGGAGGGCGGCGGCACCGCGTCCGCTGACGCGGAGGCCCGGTCCCGTCCGCGGACGCAGGGGGGCGGGACCTCCGGCACCCGGGCGGACACCGCCGCAGGCGACACCGCGGTCACGGTCACCGCGCGTCCGGAGGCGACCCGGACGGGCACCCGGGAATCCTCCGCGGCCAGGGAGGCGACCGCGGCGGGCAGCGCCCCCGACGGACGGGCCGAGGGAGCCACGGCGACCGCGGCGTCGGGCTCCGGCGGCGCCCCGGCCGGTCCCGACGAGGGCGACCCCGGCCGGCCCAGGAAACCCATGCTGGCCGGTGCCGCCATGGCGGGCGCGCTTCTCATCGCCGTGCCCCTGCTGATGATGGCGACCGGCGGCGACGAGGACGACGAGAAGAAGGTCAGCACCAGCAGCGTCGCCGACACCGTCATCGACGGCGGGGACTCCCCGGCGGGTGCCTTCGTGGCCGAGTCACCGTCCCCGGTGAAGAAGAAGGAGCGGAAGAAGGAGGAGAAGGAGAAGCCGCAGGGGAAGCCGGCCGCGTCCGAGGAGCGCTCCGCGGCGCATCCGCCCTCCACTCCCCCGGCTCCCGGCGCGGCGGGCGCGAAGGACAGCAAGGGCAGCAAGGGCACGGCCGGGAAGGCGCCGTCGCAGCTGCCGGCCGTCCTGACGCGGGTGCTGATCAGGAACAGCACGAACGGCACGTGCGTGGACATCCCCGGTTTCTCCAGCGGTGCCGCCGACGGCCCGGTCATCCACGCCGACTGCAACGGCGCGCCGGACGACAACCAGCTGTGGAACCTGGAGAGGCGGTACGCCGACGCCGGACCGGGGGGTGTGCCCCTGTTCCAGATCCGCAACGTGATGGACAGCATGTGCCTGGACCTGCCCGGCCACGAGGGTGCCGGCAGCGAGACGAAGGTCACGGAGTTCCCGTGCGACGGCACCCAGGGCGACAACCAGCTGTGGTGGCTGGACAAGCAGTCCGACGGGAAATTCTGGATACGCAACGCCGCCAGCAACAACATGTGCCTGGACTCCTACGCTCCCGACGACGAGCGGCGTGACCTGGTGATCACGCCGTGCGCCCCGGAGAACCAGGACAACCACGAGTGGGCGGTCGCCCGTCCCTGATCTCCTGGTTCCGTCCGCGGGGTCCGGCCGGTCCGGCCGGGCCCCGCGGTGTTCTCACCTCGTGTCGGGCGTACCCGTTCCCGGGCCGGCCGCCGGTCCCACGGCGGCATCCCGGCCCAGCGACTCCTCCAGGCGCCGCAGGTCGTCGAGCCCGGCGGGGCGCAGGCCCGGCGCGGACGGGACCCACTCCTCGTCGCTCTCCCCGGCGGCCCGCTCCACCACGGCCGCGGCCGCCCGCAGCGCGTCCTCCGTGACGAGCTGGGCCACCGGGGCGGAGGAGCTGAGGAACAGCACCTCGCTGCCGTCGGGCAGCCGGTCCAGGAGGTCGGTCACCGGCATCACCTCGTGCGGCGGCAGCTCGTCCTGCGCCAGCCGCGGTGAGGGGGAGAAGACCGCCACGGCGGGCGTTCCGTCGGGTGCCTCGGACAGGGCCGGCTCGCCGGCGCCGTCGACGCACACGGCCACCTCGGTGTCCGCGAGGGCGAGGGCGAGCAGTTCCTCCCGGTCGTAGCCCGTGGCCACGATACGGGCCGCGGCGTCGGCCTGACTGACGGGCGGTTCCCAGCCGTAGGCGTCAGGGGAGGGCCGGTAGTCGGGATTCACCTCCCACTCCACGATCTCGCCCCGCAGATCACTGCGCCAGCGGCCGAGAACGGCCCAGGCGGGCGGGATCTCGCCGTCGGCGCCGCTCCAGTGCCGGTCTATCACCGACAGCCAGTGGTCGGGGGCCAGCCGGGCGGCGGCCACGAAGTCCTCGGGCGGCTCCCGGAAGCCCTCCTCGCCCTTCAGGACGGAGGTGGGACCGCCCTGCGCGGCGGCGCCGGCCTCCGGCGCGGTGCCGGGCCGGTCCGCGGGCGCGGTGCCCGCGCCCGACTCCGTGGGAACGGGGCCGGGGCCCGACTCCGTGGGAACGGGCCGGACGGCGGTGGGCTCGTCGCCCGGTGATGCGGTGGGGCTGGTCATGTGGGCAACTCCTGCTGCGCGTACGGAATCTCTGACACGTCAGGGCTCACTCGGCCGCCTGCGCGGCCGCGGCCCCGGCGGGCCCCTCGGCGGAGCCGTCGTCGGCCGGCGCCGGGCGTGCGGGCCGGGCCGGCACGTCGCCGCCCGTCGTGGCCGGTCGTACGGGAACGGGCGGCGGATCCTGCGGGACGGCCGCCTCCTCCCGCTCCGCGGGTGCCTCCTGGACGGCGGTGCGCAGTGCGTCGGTGTTCACCGTCATGCCGACCGGACCCGAGGGGTTGAGGTAGAGCACATGGTCGTCCGGCATGCGCTCCAGCAGGTGCGGTACGGGCATGAGCGCATAGCCGTAACGGCCGCCGAGGTGCAGATGGGTGGGCGAGGTGAAGACGGGGACGACGGCCTCCCCGTCGGGCGAGGTGGCGGAGAGCGGACCGCCCCCGGGGGCCAGCAGCACGGCCACCTCCGCCGTGGCCAGCGCCCGTGGGACCGCGTCTCCGGGCCCGTAGCCGGTGGCCGCCAGCTGGACCGCCTCGTCCACCGGGTCCGTCGGTGCCGGCCACCCCAGGGCCTGGGGCGAGGGCCGGTACTCCTCGTTCGGACGCCATTCCTCGATCTCGCCGTCCAGTCCGGACCGCCACTGGCCGACCACCGCCCAGTTCGGCGGCTCGCCCTCACCGGTCCACGCCGGATCGACCATGCCCAGCCAGTGGTCGGGGGCCCGGCGCGCGGCCTCCTGGATCTCGTCGGGGACGGGGGGACCGGCGTCCTGCGGTGCCTCGGCTTCGTCGGTGACGGTGTCGTCGCTCATGTTTCCTCGGGAAGTCAGGTGCGTTCGTTCAATATCTGACGGATGTTCAGCTCCATGGACGGGGAGGGTTCGAGATCTCGCGCACGGAACCATGCGGTGACCAGGCGCCGCAGTTCCTCCACCGTGAGCGGCTCGCCCTCGGCGTCGGGGACGACGGAGGGGCCGAGGGCCACCAGGAGGTCCAGGACGTCTTCCACGGTGGCCCGGTGGGCCAGGAACCATTCCGCCTCGTAGGTGTCCTCGGGGACCGGCGATCCGTCCGGCAGCCGGCCGCCGACCGGCCAGTCCATGGCGTCCAGGGCGTGTTCGTCGGGGAACCGGCCCTCGACGGCGACATGGGTGCGCAGTTCGGCCTCCGTCAGCGGCGCGATGCGCCAGTAACGGCCCCAGTCGTCGCCGTAGTCGAGGTCGGTGGACTCCGGTGTGCCCCGTGTCCGCAGATCGTTCAGGACCAGCTGCGCGGCCCGCATGATCTCGTGCAGCGAGTGGTGGCGGACCGGAAGCATCTCGGCCATCAGCGCGAGCCGGACCAGGCCCAGGTCGATGTCCAGCCCCCACTGTTCGCGCATCCCCACGGCCTGCCGCATCAGCCGGTGGGTGGTGCCCGAGGTCCCGGCCCGCACCAGGGCACCCGTGGCCTCGGCGGCGAACGGCAGGGGCGTGCCCATGGCGATGTCCCAGCGGCCGGCCCCGGGGATCCACGGCAGTCCGTCGTCGGGCATCAGGGCACGTTCGGCGTCGCTGAGCGGCGGCCGCACCTGGTCCCGGGAGGCCGTCACACGCAGCGTCCGTTCCAGTGCGGCGAGTTGGGCCCGCTGTCCGGGGCTCAGGGCCGGCGCCTGCGCCCGCAGCGCGGCCCAGGCGGTGAAGGGCTGCGAGGGGAGCCGGGAAGCGCGTTCCCGCTGGATCTCCGCAGGGGTGAGACGGGAGATGCCGAGCAGGTCGGCGATCGTCGCCTCGCCCGTCCACAGCAGGAGCATCCGCTCCCGGAGGTTGCCCGATTCGACGACGGCCCGGATCCGCTCCGGTTCGACGCCGACCGCCCCGTCGATCGTCGGGTCGGCGGAGCCCAGTTCCCGCCAGCGGTCCGCGGCGACGGCCCGCTTCCACACCTCGCGCACCATCACACCGATCTGGTCGTTGACCGCCGGGTGGTCGCCGAGGTACCAGCCCAGCCGCTCCTCGAAGCGCTCCGCCTCCTCCCGGTAGCGCAGGCGTGCCCGGACCCAGTCCGGTATGCGTGCGGCGCCCCGAGGGGTGTGCCGGGCCGCCATGTCCCGCAGCCGGCGCCGGACGGAGGGGGGCGCGGTGGTCACGGACCGTGCCACCTGCCGCAGCCGCGACGTGGCCGGGTCCTCGGCCGCTTCCCTGGGGCCCGGACGTCCCGCGGTCCAGCGTTCCCCGTCGCGGACGAGGAGCGCCGGCGGGGTGTCCGGGCGGAGGGACGGATCGCCGTGCACCGTCACCGTCTCGTCCGGGCCCGCCACGACCACCGCCACGCCGAGGGCCCGCGCCACCGCGGCCACCAGGGGTTCCCAGGGCGGTTCCGCGGCCGTGTCCGCCGTCTCCTCGACGAGCAGCCGGAGGTGCTGTGCGGGACTCAGGGCCACCTCGGCCGCGGGCAGCACGTCTCCGAGAAGTGCCCCCTGGGCGCGCTGGGAGGCGGTGAGTGCGACGCCGAGCCGGTCCAGGAGGGGCAGCGGCAGGTCGCGCGTTCCCTCCAGCGGGGGAAGGGGCACACCGGACAGGTCGTCGTCGGTGACCGTGCGGCCCAGCCAGCCGCCGAAGGCGACGGGTCCGTCCGCCCCCGTGGCCGCCGGCACGTCGGCCGCCGCGTGACGCAGGGCCGTCAGCAGGGCGGTGACGAGGTGCGGGCCGTCGTGCTGGGGCGCGGGGTGCAGGGTGTGGGCGACGCCGTCGAGCACGGCGGTGCCGGGTCCGGTGCGGCGGTAGCCGCCGGGGCCCGGGGCCTGCGGGCCGGCGGGTGCGACCGTGTGCTCCGTCCGGGGGGCGGTGCTCTCCTCGGCGTCCGCCGGCCGGGCGGTGTTGTGGTACGTCTGATCCGGGTACGCGGGCATCTCTTGCAGCGAGTAGACGGCGTATGCCTGCCCGGACTCCTCGTCGGTCCGGATCTCGCGGTGCCCGATGCGGACCGCCGTACCCGGCGCGTAGAGGATCTCGTCCTCCTCGATCCATGCCGAGAAGGGCGACACGACGCGGGCCGTGGAACGGTCGACGACGGCGAGCATGGCGTGCCGGTCCCGCGCGCCGTCCAGGTCGTCGCGCATGAAGTTGACCGCCAGTGCCCGGTCCTCGGTGGTGCTGCGGAAGCGCGGCAGGTAGAGCGTGGCCCCGTCCAGGAGCGGCGTGTCCGGCGCGGGGCCGTCGAGGGGGCCGGGCAGCCAGCCGCCCCACCAGACGGGAGCGTTCAACGGCGGCAGGATCTCCAGCGCCTCGACCGCCATGTCGACGTGCAGGACCAGCGCCTCGAAGACCCGGTCGGCGATACGGTCCGTGCGGTGCCGGAACTCGGCGAAGGCCGCCGCGGGCGCGTCCGGGTCCAGTTCGACGAGGTCGGTGATGACACCTTCCAGTTCCGGGTCGGCGCGCAGCAGTTCGGGCAGCGCCGACTCCTCGCCGAAGGCCTCGTTGCGGACGATGGACCACACCTTGCCGCGGATCAGCCAGCGGTTGAAGGACTCCCCCAGGCGCGTGCCCGACAGGTAGGTCTTGAACAGCTTGTGGTCCAGGCCGGTGTAGAGGTGCAGGGCGATCAGGTGGCCGCCGCTCAGGGCGTGCAGCGCCCGCCGGCCCTCCTCGCCGAAACGCGCCAGCCACTGCACGGTGCTTTCGGTGCGTTCCGCCAGACGCCGGGGAGCGTGGCCCCCGCCCATGGCCGCGTTCACCGCGAGACGGATGTCCTGGGGTACGGCGACGCCGTGGTACGACGTGAAGCGTGCCCCGCGTTCGTACACCTGGTGATGGGGCAGTCCGGTGTTCACCGCGAAGGTCTGCCGGGCCCACTGGTGCAGGCGCGCCCCGTCGTGGGCGACGGCGGCGCGCTCCGCCGGGTCGCCCATGCCCACCAGGTGGGAGGCGCGCAGCACCTCGGGCAGGGAGTGGGTGCCGGTGAGGATCGACCAGGCGATGACGGCCTTGCGGAAGGCCGGCAGGCCGGCGCTGTCCGCGCCGAGCGCCCGGTGGGTCTGGAGCAGCCACAGGGCCGGTCCCACGCTGCCGCCGACGTAGCGGAAGCCACGGTCGTCGTGCGCCATCCGGTAGGCGCCCCGCCGGCTCCCGCGGGGGTGCGGCGGGTGGGGGGAGTTGACGCGGTCGGGCATGGTGCGCCACAGGGCCTCGGGGGCCGGGCCGTACACGGCGGCGCCGAGCGCCTGCATCAGCGGCTCCAGGCGGGGCTCGTCCCGGAGGAACCGGGCGACGGCGCCAGGGGCGGGGGCCGGCTGTCCGGGGGCCGCGGCGGGGAAGAACGCCCGGTCCGCCGCCTCGGAACCGTGCCGGCGGGACAGCCAGGTGTGGAGCCGGGTGGCGAGATCGCGGATTTGCCGCAGGTTCTCGGGGTCGGAGGCGAGCTTCGCCGCGACGGTGAACTCGAAGCGGGCGCTGAGCTGTCGCCACTCCGGACGTGCGTACAGCGAGGCGAAGCGCACCTTCTCGGTGGTCCCGGCGACCTGCCAGCCCGGCACGGACCACGGGTTGGCGGGGCTGACGGCGCGGCCCCCGTCCGGGGCGGGGAGGGCCGGGGCCGGGAGCGCCGGGGCGGCGGGCAGGGGGTCGTGCGGTGCGCCGGACCTGCCGGACGGCTGCACGCGCAGCCATCGCGTGGGGCTGCCGTCGGCGGATTCCAGCAGGTGGATCCCCGGCACGCCGCTGTCGGTGCCGTCCTCGGGGGTGACGGCGGTCGGGCCGGTATTGATGTACACGTCCAGGCCGGTGGCGTCGGCGATGGCCAGGGCCCTGCGGGCGACGGCCGCGGCGGCGTTCTCCTGGCCGGTGCCGAGGCCGGTGGCGCAGGCGAGCACCGTGATGCTGGTGAACCCGGCGGCGGCCGGTCCGGGGCCGATGATCCGCCCCACCGTCTCCGCGGTGGCGCCGACGGGGAGGTCGTCGTCGCGGACGAGGGTGAACCCGTCGGTCCCGCCGTGCGACGTCCAGAAGAAGGTGCCGCCCGCCCCGGTGGCGGGCAGGGGACGGCGCGAGGCGACGCGTTCCCCGCCGGGGCCCCGGTGCCACTCGGTGTAGTGCGTCGCCTGGTGCAGGCCGTCGTAGAAGGGGCCGCGCAGGGCCCAGTCCCGTGCGGTGAACGACGCCTTGCCCACCGGGCGGCCGCCGTGCCGGATGTCCCTGACGACGAGGGCGCCCTGCGGCTGTCCTGACCCGTGGCCGGTCCACGGCGCGTTGAAGTAGTCGGGTTCCGGATACGACGGTGCGACGGGGGCCGGGGCGGAGAGGGACGGTGCCGGTGCGGCGGTCTCCCCGTTCTCCCTGAGCAGGACGTGTTCGTAGCGCAGCCCGCTCGCGGGGTCGGTCAGGGTCCGGCGGGCGACGACGGTGTGGTCGGCCGGGGTGTGCCCCACGACCGCCGCGTGCTCCGGATTCCTGGCGAAGACGGAGACGTCACGGGCGGAAGAGCGTTCCACCTCGAACAGCACGGGGCGCCGGCCTACGGGCGGTTCGGTGGACGTCAGCCGGGACAGGGCCGCTTCCCTGGTGTGGCGGGCGACGTGGAAGCGGGGCGTGGACACGGTGTTCACCGGCGTGGCCGGCCCGGTGCCGTCCGGCCCGGGCAGCAGGTCGGCGGGCAGCCAGGTGGCCCACCAGACGGGGGCGTCGATCGGCGGCAGCAGGGCGAGGGCCTCGTCGGCGAGCGCGATGTGCTGGTCCACTTCCGCCTGGAGGTCCGCCGGCCGCGCGACCGCCGCGCGCAGCTCCGGCAGGAGGGCGGCGAGACGCCCGGCCCGGTCCGGGTCGGACGCGGGGATCGACCGGGCGCGCTCGGCGACCGCCCGGAAGTCCGGGCGTGCCATCAGCACCGTGGGGAAGTCCGTACTGCCGTCGGCGAGCGCGGCGAACACCGCGTTCAGCGCCGCCGGATACGCGGCCGGGGCGGCGAGGAGGACGGCGTCGGGCCCGCCGAGGAGGTGCAGGGCGGGGAGGTGGGCGGCGTCCAGTCCGTCGAGGGGGGAGGTGCCGTGGCGGCGGCGCCACGCCGACAGGGCGTCCGCGCGAGCGTCGGAGCGGCCCGTGAGGGCCTGCCCGTCGGGGCGCAGGGCGGCGGCGAGTCCGTCCGGTACGGAGAGGGCGCCGGTGACGTCGCCGGACAGCCGGCCCACGCCGGTGCCGTACAGGGCGCGGTGGGGCAGCCGCAGCGCACCGGGGGCCGGGGCACCGGGGCGGGTGGTGGGGCGCAGTACCGCCTCGGCCCACCGGTGCAGCCGTGCCGCGTCGGCCGTGGCCGCGGCCCGTTCGGCGACGTCGCCGAGTCCCGCGGCGTGGGAGGCGAGCAGGATCTCGATCAGGGAGTGGCGGCCGCCGGGCAGCAGCCAGCCGAGGACGGCCTCCCTGAAGGCGAGCACGTCGGTCCGGGACACGCCGTGCAGCAGCCCGTACCGTGCGAGGGCGTCGTGCGCCACCCGGGCGAAGCCGTGTGCCACGGGATACCCGCGCTCGTGGTGGAGTTCGCGGTACCAGGTGCCGTCGCGGTCCGGTGCCGCGGGCCGGTCGGACCAGGCGGTCAGTCCCGTGCCGCGGGCGAAGGCGTCCATCAGTTCCGGGAGCGTGGCGCCCGCCCGGGGGTCGAGCAGCCGGCGCAGCTCGGCCGGGTGGTCGACCCCCGGCCGGCCGGTGTCGAAGAGCAGCGCCGCGGCGGATGCCTGGTCGCCGGACCGGGCGGCGTGGTGCCGGTGGAGCGCGCGCAGCGCCCGGCGTGCGGCGTCGAGAACCCGTGGATCACCGGCCAGGACGTGTCCCACCGCCCGCTCGTAGGCGCGGCTCGCCTCCGGCCAGCGGGGGTCGGCGTACAGGGAGGCCAGCCGTTCGGCGTCGACGGCCGGGTCGTGCGGCCCCGCGGCGGGCCCGTCGGCCGGCCGCAGGGCCAGGGGCCCGGTGCCGGGGGCGTCGAGGATCACGACGAGGGGGGAGCCGTGGGACGTGCCGGAGGCGGCCGACAGCTGCCGCAGGAAGGCGGCGGCCTCCCGCGCGGTGACGAGTTTCGAGCCGTGGGGGGTGCCTGCCCGCAGGAGCGGTCCGTCTCCCGGCGCGGCGAGGAAGAGTGCGCCGTGGCGCCAGGGCACCGGTGTCCGGTCGCCCGCCCACTGCCCGGTCCGGTCGTCGTAGGACGCGAAGTGGGCCGTTTCCGGCAGGGTGGTGAAGGTGCGGTGCCGCGCGAACCACTCCTGGGCGGTGTGGGCGGTGACGCCGGACCAGGTTCCGTCGGGCGCGACGACCGGCCGGGTGAGGATCTCCCGCTCCCATCGCGCCCCGGGCCGGTCGGGGACCTCCCGCAGCACCACGTGCGTGAAGGCACGGCGCAGTGCCCCGTCGTAGCGGGTCTCCCGCGACACCTCCTGGAAGCGCACCGTCTCCGGGTACAGCGCCTGCCGCCGCCAGGGGGCGCGTCCGAAGGGCGCCACGTCCCGTGCGGTGGACCGCCGTACCTCGTACAGCACCGGGTGGTGGCCCTGGCGGGCGGCAGGGGCCTCGAAGGAGCGCAGGGCGGCCGTGCGGGAGGCGACCACGGTGTGGAAGGCGGGCCGGGCGGTGTCCGGGGAGGTGTGACCCGACGGCTGCGGGCCGGGTTCCCAGGCGGCCCAGTAGGCGGTGGTGTGCAGCGGGGGAAGCAGCGCGAGGGCCTCCCGGGCCATGCGGGTGAGGACGGCGAGTTCGTCGCGGATCCCGGGGGCCAGTTCGGCGGCGCGTGCGGAGGCCTGGCGGGCGAGGGCCTGGAGGGCCGCCGGCCGGCCGGGGTCCGACGCGGGGCGGCGGGCGGCCTGCCGCACCAGGGACCGCAGGCGCGGGTCGCGCAGGAGGAGCAGCGGGACGTCCTGCTCCGCGGCGCCCCGGGCGACGAGGCGCTGGGCCAGCGCGGTCAGGGAGTCGCGCAGGCCGTCCTGCTCCCCGGGCGACTGCGCCATGACGTGGCGGACCAGGGCGGCGTCCGGCCCGCTGATCAGGTAGAGGGCGGGGACGTGGCCGGCGGTGACGTTGCGCAGGAGTGCCTGGTTCCCGTGCCGCCGCAGCCAGGAGCGCAGGGCGGAGCGGCGTTCCCGGGCCGGTGCGCCGGCGGGTCGGGGCAGGTTCCCCAGGTCCTCCTCGCTCCAGGTGCCGCCCTCCAGCCCGGCGAGTTCGGTGATCGCGGCCGGTTCCGCCGCCCCGGCCGTGATCCAGGGGGCGAGCCAGCCGCTGCGCTGCTGGTGCAGACGCCGGTGCGGGAGGTGGAGGTGGTCGCGCAGGGTGTCGCCGTCCTGGCCGGCGAGTGCCCGGCGCAGCGCGGGTTCGGAGGCGAGGCGGTCACGGGGGGCGAAGACGGCGTCGGCCCATGCGTGGAGGCGGGCCGCGTCGACGTCCCCCGGCGCCGGTTCGCCCTCGTCGCGCACGCCGGCGCGGTGGGACGCCTCCAGCACCTCGGCGAGCGAGTGGTCGCCGGACCGCAGGTGGTCGGCGAGCAGCGCCGTGCGCAGGCCGAGCGCACCGGCGGGGTCGCCGCCGGGGAGCGCGGCGAACGCCCGCAGCAGCCATTCCAGCAACGTGGCATGGCCGTGCCCGGCGCGGTGGCCGCGCCGGTCGTGCCGGTCCCGGTACCAGGCGTCCGCCGGATCGTGGGCGTCCTGCCCGGCGCGCACGGCCCGGGTGGTGAGGCCGGCGGTGTTCAGCTCGGGCCGGTCTTCCCACAGCCGCCGCAGCGAGTACCGGTCCGGGTCGTCCTGAGGGTCGTGGGCCGCAGCGGTGAACGCGGTGACGAGTGCCTCCAGTGAGGCGGGGGTGTCCTCGTCCAGCAGGGCGGCAAGGCGCTCCTCGGGGTCGTCCCGCGCGGGCAGGCGGGGGAGGAAGGCGGCGGCCGCCGTGCGGGGACCGGCGTGGTGCGCCAGGTAGGTGAACAGGGTGTCGATCGCCGCGCGGGCGGCGTCCAGCACGGCCTGCTCGTGCGCGAGGACCTGTCCCAGGGCCGTCTCGTACTGCGCGGACAGGCCCCACCAGCGCGGGTCGGCGTAGAGCGCGCCGAGTTCGGGTCCCGCCCCGCCCGCGGGGCGCCCCGTCTGCGCGGGCGGCCGCATGTACCCGGCTTCCTGGGCCTTGACGAGCGCGTACCGCTGGGAGCCGTCCCCGTAGCGGCGGATGCCGCGGCTGACGGGGCGGAACACGGTGCCCGGCGGGTACAGGGCCTCGGTCTCGTCGACGAAGGCCGAGAACAGGGAGGTCTCCCGGGCGCTGGAGGCGGGGACCTTGATCAGGGCGCGGTGGGTGCCCGACGGCGGAGTCCTGCGGTGGATGGCGAAGTCCAGGGCTCCCTCGTGCCGGAGGGAGGTGCTGCGGAAGAACGGCACCGTGATCCGCGCGGGACCGTACAGGGGCGAGTCGGTGCGCGGGCGGCGCAGTGTTCCGGGCACACCGCGGTCGCCCCACCACACGGTCCGCCCGACCGGGGGCAGCAGTTCGAGGGCCTCGGCGGCCATCTCGATGTGCAGGCGCAACTGCGGGTACATACGGTCGACGAGGGCGTCGAGCCGGCGCCGCAGCCGGTCCCGTTCGGGGCTCGGTCCGAGGTCGGGGAGGTCGCGCAGACCGGCGATGACGCTGTCGAAGCCCGGCTGGGTCTCGAGGGTGAGGGCGAGGTCGTCGCCCTCACCCTCCACGTTCTTCCTGACGGCCCTCCAGGCGACGGTGCGCATCAGCCAGCGGCTCACGCCCTTCCCGAACCGCTCGCCGTTCAGATACGCCTTGATCAGTTCGTAGTCCGCCAGGCTGTAGACGAGCAGGGCGGTCATGTGGCCCGGGGCCATACGGCGCAGGGCGCGCCGTCCGGCGTCGCCGTACCGCGCGAGCCAGTCCCGCGCCACCGCCAGGCGCTCCCGGTCCGCGTAGCCCGTCGAGCCCGGGGCGAGCAGTTCGCCGACCATGGCCTGCAGTTCGTCCGGTACGGCGAAGGCACCGGTGACGTCCGCGGGATAGCGCGCGGTGTCGCTGTAGACGGCCTCGTGGGGCGCGCGCAGCACACGGGCGAGGGCGGCGGCCTGCGCCTGCGGGACTGTCCTGATGATGTCCCAGGGCACGAGGTTGTCCCGCGCCCAGTTGTGCATGCGGCCGGCGTCCAGCGTGACGGCACGTCGTTCCTCCGGTGAGCCCACGCCGGTCAGGTGGGACGCGAGCAACACCTCGTGCAGCGAGTGCAGTCCGGCCGGGACGGTCCAGGCGATCAGCGCCGAACGCAGCGGCAGCAGCTCGGCCGGTGTGGCACCGATCTCGCGTGCGGCCCGCAGCAGCCACAGGGCCGGGCCGTCGGTCCCCCGCATCCTGCGGAACCCGCGGGCGTCGTACGCGTTCCAGGCGGCGGCGTCCGTGCGGTTCGGCGGCACGACCGCCTGCCCCCGGTAGCCGACGCGGTCGGGCAGGGCCCGTGCGACGGTGGCGGCTTCCCGGCCGGCCGCGTAGACCGCGTTCGCGTACGCCTGGAGCACCTGCGTCAGGGCCGGCTCGGCGGCGGGGCCCAGGAGGTGCGCGAGGGGGCCGGCCGGCTGCTGCCAGGCCGGGTCGTGCGGCGGCACGAGGGCCCGGGCCGCGGCGTCCGCGCCATAGCGCCGGGTGAGGAACCGGTGGGCCCTGCCGAGGGTCTGCCGGGCGGCGGCGTACGCGTCGGGGCGTACCGCCAGCGACTGGGCGAGTGCGAACTCGAAGTGCAGGCTGCGCTGCCGCCACGGCGCCGTGCCGTAGAGGCCGGTGAAACGGGGGGTGTCGGGTGCGCCGGTGATCTGCCAGGAGGCGATCTGCGGGGGCGGGCCGGGGCGGGTGACTCCCCCGGGACCGGAGTCCTCGCCCTCGGATCCGGAGACGTCCGCGTCGTCCTCGGAATCCGAGGGGTCGTCGGAGCTGTCCCCGTCGTGGGACCGCGTGATGCTCATCCGGTCGGAGTCGGTGTCGTCGGACCCGTCCGCCGGTTCCGTGATGTCGTCGCCCGGTCCCTGCGGCCCGTCCGCGGGGTCGACATCCATCGCCGTGTCGGTGTTGATCTGCCCGGCGCCCGGGTAGGGAAGCCCGGCCGGCGTGCCGGGGCCGTCCTCGGCGGTCGCGGCGGTGGACGGGGGCTGCCCGCCGGGGTGTTCGGTCACCCAGGTGGTGGCCCGCCCGTCGGCGTCCTCCAGCAGGTGCGGCAGCCCGCCGGACACCGCGGCACGGCCGGCCGCCAGGTGGACCGTCAGCCCGGACGTGTCGGCCAGCCGCCGGGCCCGCGCGCGGGCCGCCGCCAGGTCGGTGGCGGTGCCGGCGGGGCCGCAGGCCAGCACCGTCAGGCTGGTGTACCGCCGGCCGAGCATCGGCCGCAGCAACTGCCCGACGTGGGCGCCGTCGTCACGGCGGACGCGGCCGCCTTCGAGGACGAGGGCAAGTCCCGCCGGCCCGCCGTGCGAGGCGAAGAAGAAGGTGCCACCGGAGGCGTCCGGCAGGGAGCGGTGGGCCGGCACGAGGGTCCCCGAGGCGTCGCGCCGCCACTCCACGAAACCGGTCGCGGCGTCCAGGCGCGCGTACCCGGCCCGGCGCTGTGCCCAGTCCTCGCCGTCGAACGAGGCGACGCCCAGGAGGCGCCCGTCACCGGCGCGGATCTCGCGCAGCACCACGTACCGGTCGCGGTCGTCGTCACGTCCGCTGTCCGGGGCGGCGCGGAGCAGGTCGTCGGGGGCGCCGATCCGCCGCAGCGGGGGCATGACGGCCGCCGGGTGCGGTGCGGGGATCTCCTCGGCGGAGACGGGCTCGTACAGCACGCCGCGGCGTTCGAAGAGGACGGGGCGGTGCCGTACGGCGCGGAACGACACTCCCGGCGGATAGGCGGCCTCCTGCTCACTCACGTAGACCACGAACGGAGTGACGTCGCGTGCCGTCGACCGCCGCACGTGCACGAGAGCGCGGTGCGTGTCCTGCGGTATGCCCTTGCTGCGGAACATGAACCCGAGGGCCTGTTCGCGCTGCAGCGACGTGCTGCGGAAGAACGGCATGGTGAGGGAGTCCCGGCCGTAGACGGGTCCGTGCCCGGGTGCCTCGACGGGTCCGGGCACGCCCCGGTCGCCCCACCAGACGTCCTTCTTCACCGGCGGCAGGAGTTCGAGCGCCTCGATCGCCATGTCGATGTGCAGGGGCAGTTCGGCGTGCACCCGGTCGGCCACCGCGTCCAGCCGGCTGCGTAGCGCCGCCACTTCGGGGGTCGCCGCGCCGAGATCGTCCGCGCTCCACATCTGGTCGAAGAGGGCGTCCATGCCGGGTTGCCGCCGCAGGGTGATCGGCAGGTAGTCCCGTGCACCGACCTCGGCCGCCTTGCGGGTGACCGTCCAGGCGCTGAGGCGCACCAGACGGCGGCTCATGCCGGCGCCCAGGCGTTCGCCGTTGAGGTGGGCCTTCATGAGCCGGTAGTCGGCGGCGCTGTAGAGGTGCAGTGCCGTCAGGTGGGCGGGAGCGAGGCTTTCCAGGGCTTCCAGTCCCGCGTCGCCGTGGCGCTCCAGCCAGTCGGTCAGCGCCTGGCTCCGGCGGTCGGCGATCCGCAGGCCGCCGCGGAGAGCGGTGTCCACCAGGTCCACCAGATGCTGCGGGATGTCGATGGCGCCAGGCGTGATGCGGCTGCTGTACGTCATCCGCTCGCCGTACAGCTCCTGGTGGGGCGGGGTCAGGTCGTGGCCGCGGTAGGCCTGGAGGATCCAGGTGTGCAGTCCCGCGCCGTCGCGCAGGGCGATGGCCCGCTCACCGGCGTCGGTGCTGCCGGTGCGGTGATCGGCCAGGACGATCTCGTACAGGGACTGGAGGTCGGACGGCACGAGCCAGGCCACCAGCGCGACCCGGAACAGGGCCGCCTGGGCGGGGGAGGACGGCCCGAGGGCCCTGTAGGTCTGCAGCAGCCGCACCGCCGGGCCGTTCTCGCCGCCGGCCCGGCGGAACCCTCGGCTGTCGTGCACGGTGCGGTAGGCGCTGCCCGGTGTGTGGCGGGCGCGGGCGCCGGCCGGACGGGACAGCGCCTCCGCGAGCTGCGGCGGCAGTCCGGGTCCGGCGTGGGCGGCCCGGGTGAAGGCGGCCATGAGTTCATCGAGGGTGAGCACGCCCGGCGCCAGTGTGCGCAGGCGTTCGAGCTCGCCGGCGGGGTCGGCGGGCGGGTTCTCCGGGTCGAAGAAGGCGCGCGCGGCGGCGTCCTCGCCGTGGCGGGCGGACAGCTCGTCGTAGAGGCGGAAGGTCGCCTCCCGGGCGGCCTCGGTGGCCATGGGCACCCGGCTCAGCCGGCCGGCGAGCGCGAACTCCAGGGCGGTGCTGCGCCGCCGCCACTCACGGTCGCGGTAGAGCGGGGCGAACCGGACCCTGGTGGGGGCACCCGCTGGCTGCCAGGACGGCACGGACCAGCCGGGAGCCCCGTCGGAGGTGTCCCGCGGGCCGGGCACGTCCGTGACGGCGGTGTCCGGCGGGCCGGCCGGGCGGAGCACGGGTGTGCCGTTGATGTGCGAGGCGTCCGGATAGCCGACGGCGGACCGCTGCGGCGACGCGGAGCCACCGGAGGCCGGCGGGGGCAGGGCAGCGAAGTGGAACGTCCCCTCGGGGCTGTGGCGGAGGTTGTGCACCGGCCACTCGTGCGCCCCGTCGCTCGGTGCCAGGACCGGGGACGGCGTCTCGAACAGGATCCGTTCGCCGCGCAGCTGGGCCATGGCGGTCTGCCGGGGCGACACCTCCTCGTCCACGAGCGAGTGGTCGAAGCCGCCGTTGGGGATCCAGCCCCCCAGCGACACTCCGGATCCGGTGGCCAGGATGGGGAAGGCTCCGGCGATGTGACGGCCTGCCGTGCCTCCGAAGGCGGTGACCTCCCGCTGCTGCCAGTACGGATTGCCGGTGAGCCCGGTGTTCGCCACGCTCTGGTCGGCGTCGATCCCTCCCGGGAAGAAGCCGACGTACAGGTACCCGGACCAGGAGGCCCCGTTGCCGTCGGTCCGCAGCAGGCCGGGGGTCTCGGACCACGAGACGAAGGCCGATCCGTCGAGGCCCATCACGCTGAGTACGTGATCGTTCAGGTCGACGGCCTGGGGCCGCCGCGGCGTCATGCCCCGTTGGAAGACGCTGTCGGGCTGACGCCTGTCGACGCGCCACAGGGGGGTGCGCCGCCAGTCCGGCCGCTCGCTCCAGATCCAGCGCTCGAAGTCCTGCGGTTTCCTCAGCCCGCCCCGGGCCGCGGTCCACCGCCAGACCTCGCGGGCGGGGAGCGCGGACAGTTCCTCGGCCGAGAGGGGACCGGGAGCGGTGACCGGCTCGAAGTACTGCGTGCGCTCCAGCCGGTCGAGGGGGGTCCCCTCGAACCGGCGGCCCGGGAGTGACCTGTCGTCCCGGCCGGTGTAGACCTTGTCGACGACCGCTGCCGAAAGGCCGGTGCGCGGCAGCCACAGATCGGTTCCCGCGGTGAGGGCGCGCCTGATGTCGCTGCCGGGGCGGTCGAGGAAGGGGTACGTGGCGGCCGTCGCCCTCAGGTCGACCGCCTGTCCCGCCCTGACCGAGATCCGCAGCAGTCGTCCCCCGGCCGGCAGGAGCTGCGGTTTCGTGGTGGAGAGCTCGAGCCGTCCCCCGGTGACGGTGATGCCGTCGCGCAGCGAACCCGCTCCGGGGCCCACCACGAGATAGGCGTGCGCGCGCCCCTGTCCGGTGACGGGCCAGCGGGGGACGTCGGCGGGCAGCCCGCGCACGGGCTGACGCGGGTGCTCGACGACCATCCTCAGGGAGGAACGGTGGGCCCGCGCCGCCGTGATCTGCCCCGAGCGGTCCACGCGCGCCGTTCCCGTCACCGCGATGCGGGGCACCGAGGACGCCGGCAGCACGAAGACGCCCTCGGTGATGCCGGTCTGCACCATGCCCTCGACGAAGGGGGGTGCGCCCGCCGTGTTCCCGTCGGCGAAGGTCCGCTCGACGTCGACCGCCAGACCGGCCCCCACCTCGAGGCGGAGCATGCCGGCCGGCTGGCGCCCGTAGGTGATGGCCTGCCGCGGGCCGGAGAAGGCGTACAGATGGGGCTCGGATTCCGGTACGCCTTCGTCGAGCATGCTGTCGAGCGGGCGGTGGCTCGTCACGTACAGCACCAGCGGCTGTGCGTTGGTGACGTACGCGGCGGGCAGCCACGGGATCTCCCGCGCCCACGGGCCGGTGGCGCCGCCGACGGGCGCGGGCCGGTACCGAGCGGGTTCCGCCGGGGCGGAGATCTTGTGCGACGACGGCACAACCGGGCCCCGCAGTACCGTCCGCTTCCAGACCCCCGGGGCCCCGGTGTCCGGGTCGGGTGAAGTGATCAGCCGCAGCGGCGCGGTCCCGGCCGCCGCCGGTGCCGTGCCGTCGCTCCCGGGCGCGGAGGCGGCCTCCTGCGGGGTGGAGGGCATCGTGAGCAGCTTGCCGCCGTAGGCCCAGCTGTCGCGTCCCGTGCGGTCGGAGAACATCTGCGGCATGGGGGCCGGGCGGGTCGCGGCGCCGCCCTTGGACATCAGGAACACCAGGGGGACGCCGAGAGGTGTGGCGCGCAGCAGCGGCGCCAGGTCCAGCAGGGCGAGGAACTCCGCGTCGGAGACGCGCATCGGGGGCATGCCGGACAGTCGCAGGACCACGAGGCCCGCGCTGTCCGCGGCGGTCCACACCGCGAGGGGGCCGGGGTCCGGCCCGTCGGCGGTGGTCCAGTCGGCGGGGACCTCCCGGATCCGCGTCCCGCCGTCGGGGTGCTCCTCGGGACGGCCGAGGACGCGCAGGTCGACGCCGCCGGGTGCCGGGATGCCGCTCCAGTTGTAGCCGCGCAGCGCCTGACCCGCCATGAGGTGGTGCTGCGGCCCGAACGCGCCCTTGAGCGCCAGGTGGAACGCGGCCGGCAGCGCGTCGTCCGTCGCGTCCAGTCCGGCCGCCGCGACCTGCGCGGTGAGGATCCACAGCTCCTGCTGGCGGGCCGGGCTCCACGGCTCGGTGGGCGGCAGATGGAGCACCCGGCGCCCCAGCGTCTCCTTGGCGGCGGCGTCGAGGTCCCCGATCCTGCGGGCCGCGGACACCACGGCCCACAGGGCCCGGGCGGTGTCGTCGGCGGTGACCGGGCCCGCCGCGGGAGGCCGGCGCAGCACGCTGCGCACGAGTCCCTCGCCGAGCTTGGCGAGCTGGGCCAGCGCGTGCCGGAGGTACGGGTCACCGATGTCCTCGGAGAGCCGGGCGTCCGGCTGCTGGGCGAGCCGCTGGACCGCGAGGTCGAGCACCGCGCGGTGGGCTGCCCGGCGGTCGGAGGTGCCCGCCGCCGCGCGCTGCGCGACGGCCGTCCACAGTTCCATGCGGAACGGCGTGAAGCGGCTGAGCAGCGGGTCGTTGGCCCGCATGGTCTCCATCGCGCCGATGCCCCGCAGCAGCCGCGTCCAGCCGGCCCGGTCGGCTTCGGCCTCCGGGCCGAACACCTGGCGCAGCGCCCGCACCAGCCGCAGCGTGACGTGGCGGACCGCGGACGGGGCCGGGCCCGGCCCGGTGTGCAGGCCGGCGGTGACGGCGAGGGCGTCCAGTTCCTCGTCGAGCGGCTCGGGCACGAAGTCCGTCACGCGGCCGGCGTCACCGCCGGGGGTGTCCAGGAGGATCCGCGCGTCGACGTCGAATCCACTGCTCATCACGGACGCCCGGGTCACCCGGCGGGAGGCGTTCGCGGTGTGCTGGCCGAGCGGGACGGTCTCCAGGGGGTCGTGTGTCGTGGGCGCCGGGCGGTTGTCCAGTTGCGCCAGCGTGGGATCGCCCGCCGACGCGGACCAGCAGACCTCGAGCCCCATGCGGTGCCCCGGGGGCAGTTCGCCGACCTCGGGCAGGCCGCCGATGTAGCGTCCGCCGTCCGCGGCGCCCAGCCACACCGTGCGTCCGTCCCTGAGGGGGAGCTGGAGTCCGCCGGGCAGGCCGTGGGCCGCGAAGACGTGGACCGCGGTGTCGTCCGCCGCCCGCGGCTCCTCGCTGACCAGGACGGTACGTCCGCCGGCCGGCATGAGGTGGACCAGTTTGCGGGCGCGGAGGTAGGTGCGCAGCACGCGTTCGCGGTCCCGTACGTCGTCCGCGTGCGCCATCGTCCCGAACCGCTCGTTCCGGTCGGAGACGAGCGGGCGGGAGTCGACGTCGCTGTCCCGGAACCGGGTGCCGTCCAGCGCCGTCCACGTCCGGTCCACGGCGGGTGCCGTCACGAGACCGGTCGCGGGCTCCGTCACGGGCGGCGGCGCGAACGAGACCCACGCGCCGACGGCTTGCTCCGGACCGTGGTCGACCAGCGCCGGGACGTGGTTGCCGTGCCGGTCGCGTATGAGCCGGGCGTCTCCGCTGGACGCCCACACCGTTCGCCCGGTGCGCCGGGCCGCCTCGCGCAGGACGGCGAGGCCGCGCACGTTGGCGGCGAAGGGCACGAGGATCACGAGGGGCGTGCCGGGGGGCAGTCCGGCCAGCTCGGGGTCGGACGCCAGCCGCTGGGCGAGGTCTTCGGCGTCCCACGTGGTCCCGTCCCGGGTGAGGACTCCCTGCGGCCCGCTGTCGCCCCACACGGCGTACGCGCGATCGCCCCACGGTGCGGGTTCGTTCCCGGTCTCCCTGACCTGCCCGTCCGCCCGTTCCTCGACCGTGCGGACCCGCCCCAGGCGCACCCGGCGCACCTTCCGGGCCGTCAGGTTGCGTCCGCCCGGGGCACCCGTCGGGGTCCTCATCAGGGTGTCCGGGGGCAGCGGCGGGGCACCCGGCGCGGTCTCCTCCCCGTCGCCGGCGGACGGCCGTCGCGGGCCGGGGGGCTGCGGTGCCGTGGGCGGGGTCGTCCCGGGGCCGAAGACGGTCAGGCCGCCGGCGGAGGGCGACGGCCCGGCGAGGCCCGCCCGCCGCGTCGCCGCGTTCCAGTGGCCCGGGGTCGCGGTGCCGGGCTCCGGCAGGCAGAGCACGGTGAGCGGGGCGGCCGGCGCACCGGTCAGCGTCATGGGGGCGCTGTAGGCGAAGGCCGGGCGGCCGGTGCGCTGCGCGAACCGGTCGGCGAGGTCTGCGGAGAGCGTGCCGGGGCCGGTGGTCAGGAAGACGACGGGGACGCCGAGCGGCACGGCGCGCAGTGCGGTGTCGAGGTCCATCAGGGCGAGGAACTCGGCGTCGGAGACGCGGACCGCGCGGCCGCTGGGCAGATGGAGGCCGATGCTCCCGGGCGTGTCGGCGTGGACGAGGCGCAGCTGGGGGTTCGGGAGCCCGGGTCCGGCCCAGGCCGGCACGACCGGCCTCGGGGGCGTGCCGACGGGGCCGGTGACCGCGTGCTGGACGTGGTCCGTGGTGACTCCCGCCGGGGCCGGCACCCCGCTCCAGTTGACGCCCTGCGCCCCCGGGGCGCCCGCCGTGCCGGGCAGCAGCGCGGCCGGGGCGAAGGCGCCGTTCTCCACGAGGTGGAAGGCGGCGAGCACATCGGCGTCGGTGAAGTCCAGCCCCGCGACGGCCGCCTTGACCGTCAGGGCCCACAGCGTCTCCTGCGCCCCTCGGTTCCAGGGGCCGGCGGGACCCAGGTGCAGGATGGCGCGGCCCCTGCGTTCCCGCTCGCGCGGCGGCATCAGGGACGACAGGTGGGCGGCCCGGACGGCGGCCCACAGGGTGGAGGCCCGCTGCCGGGCCGTCGGCACCGCGGTGGCCGGCAGGCCCTGGGCGTGGCGGACGATGGCGTCGCCGCCGGTCCGGAAGTATCCGAGGACCAGGTCGAGGGCGGGCGCGGGGAACTCCGCGGTGAGCCGGGCGTCCGGCCGCCGCGCCCGTACGGTCCGGGCGTGGTCGAGCAGTGCCACGAGGCCGGCCGGGTCGGCGGGGCGGCCGGTGTGCTGCTCGGTGAGGAACTCCCACAGCTCCATGCGGAACGGGGTCAGCCGGTTCAGTGCCGGGTCGGCGGCACGCAGGTGTTCCAGTGCGCCGATGCCCTGCCACAGGCGGGCGTACTGTGCGGCGTCGTCCTCCACCTCGTTGCCCAGGCCCCGGCGCAGGGCGCGCACGAGCCGCAGCACGGTCGCCCGGGTCTCGGACGGCACGGCGCCGGTACCGGAATGCAGCCCCGCGTCGCGGGCCAGCCGGTCGAGGTCGGCCGCCAGGGGTTCGGGGCGATGGCGGACGATCCGGCCCCGCTCGCCGTTGGCCGCCGCCAGGGCGCCCCGGCGGAGATTGGTCAGACCCGACGAGCGGGTCGGGGCGTCGGTCACCCGGCGGCTCTCGTTGGCCACGTACTGGGCCTGTGCCACGTCCTCCAGGGGGTCGTCGGTCCTGGGGGCGGGCGCGTGGGCCGCGTACGCGCGTCCGGGGTCGCCGTCCGTGGCGCTCCAGCACACCTCCAGCTGGAGGCGGTGTCCCGGCGGCAGTTCCCGCACGTCGGCCAGTCCGGCGATGTAGCGGGCGGCGTCCCGCTTGGCCAGCCACACCGTGCGGCCGTCCCGCAGCGGCAGATGCATCCGACCGGGCAGTCCGTGGCCGGCGTACACGTACACGGCGGCGTCCGGGCTGACGGGCTCCGCCTCGGCCGGGTGGAAGCGGCCGCCGGCGGGCACCATCTGGACGAGTTCGCGCATACGGCGGTAGCGGCGGAAGTTGTCCTCGCGCAGCCGGACCGCGTCATGGGCCGACACGGCCATCCGGCCGAACCGCTCGTGGTCGGTGTCGCTCAGCGGCCGGGTCTCGACGTCGCTGTCCCGGAACCGGGTGCCGTCGAGCGCCGTCCACTCGCGGTCCGCGTGCGTCACGGCCGCGTCCGAGGGATCGACGCGGACCCACCCGCCCACGGGAAGGGCGGGGTCCGTGTCGAGCAGGGCCGGTTCCAGGGCGGTGCCCGGACCGCCGGACAGCAGCGTCCCGTCGCCGGAGGGACCCCACACCGGCCGCCCCAGCCGGTCGGACAGGGCCCGCAGGGCGGTCATGTATCCGCCCGCGGCGAACGGCAGGACCAGGACCAGCGGTACGTCCAGGGGGAGCCGGGCCAGTTCGGGGTCCGCCGCGATGACGTCGGCCACGGTGCCGGGGTCCAGGACCCGGCCGTCGGGCGCCCACAGCTGGCCGGCCGTGCCGTCGGCTCCGACGACGTACGCGGAGTCGGGCCACGGCGCGCGCTCGCGCCGGGCGACGGGCCGGGCGGCACCCCGCCTGATCTCGACGGCCAGCGTGGTGCCCGGGGACACCCGGTCGGCGGGCTTCGAGGTCCAGTTGCGGCCCTGGGGCCGGCCCGAGGGCCCGGTCAGGAGGGTGCCCGGGCCGAGCAGGGGGTCGCCGGGACCGGTGAAGGTGCCGGAGGGCGGCCGGAGGACGCGCACGGAGGGTGCGGAGGCCGAGGGGGCGGGGGCGGGGGGCGCCGAGGGCACGGGGGCGGAGGGCGCCGAGGGCACGGGGGCGGAGGGCGCCGAGGGCACGGGGGCGGAGGGCGCCGAGGGGGCGAAGGTCGTGAGCTCGGAGGGCTCGGAGGGCTCGGAGGCCGGCGCCAGCGCCAGCGGTGCGGGTGTCTGCCCCCAGGCGCGCGGGCTGTGGTGACGGGGGGTCAGGTCCCACCGGGACAGTTCCAGGTCCGTGCCGACCGCGCCGGCGGCCACGAGGAGCAGGAAGGGCAGCGCCACCGGCAACTCCGGTTCGGCCAGGGGGCCGTCGGCGAAGTAGGAGCTGATCGCCTGTCGCAGGTCGTACCACGTCAGCGGCTCGGCCGTGCCGCCGCCCGCGCGGCTCCGCTCCAGCGCCCAGAAACCCTTCAGGAGCGCCTCGAACGCGCCGCGGTCGTCCTCCAGCCCCGGGCCGTAGACCAGGCGGATCGCGCGGATCCAGCGGAGCACGTCGGCGGCACGGTTGCGGTCGCCCGTCACCTCTTCGGCGATGCGGGCGAGTCGCGGGGCGGCGGGCTCGGGCCGGAATCCGGCCCATCCGTCGCCTTCCGGGAGCTGGAACCGGGGGCCGAGCCCGGTGTCGCCGGGCGCGAGGACCGGCTCGTGGCCGCTGACGGTGGTCCACACCCAGCGGTCGAGGCCGTTGGCCAGAATCTGCCCGGCCGACGGCCACTCCAGCGGGTCCCGGAGCGGTGGGCCGGTCAGGTCGGCCGCGAGGAACAGCGCGACGGTCTCGGGCGGGAGGGCGTTCAGGAGGGGGTCGACGGCGAAGAGGAAGTCGATGACCCGCTCGTGGTCGAGGAACACGCCGGTGCCGTCGGACAGGGCGAGCGCGGCACCGGTGCCGTCGCCGCGCAGCCCGACGAGGTGGGCCGCCCGGAAGGGAAGCGGCTGCGGGGCGCTCTCCTCAGGGGCGGCATGGCGGCGTACGAGGGTGAAGTCCCGTGTCACGGGGAGCAGCCCGTACTGGTGCCGGTGGGGAGCGCTCCAGTCGGCGGCCTGGCGCGAGGAGACACCGACGGGCATGCCCTGCGGATCCCGGTGCCTGACCAGCGACACCTGCTCGATGAGCACCCGGGTGCCGTCCACGGCCACGACCTCCTGGGCCCACGGCAGGACGGGGGGTGTGTGCGCCGGGTCGGCGAGCGTCGCGAGGGATCCGCGCGCGGCCTCGACCAGGTCCGCGATCCTGTCGCGTTCCGAGGGCGAGATCTCCGGCAGCAGCGCGGCCGCCGCCTCGACGGCCGTGCGCAGCAGCTGCTGCTCGGGGGCGTCGGCGGGCAGCGGTGTCCCGAGGGCCCGCCGGCCGAGGGCGAACGCCACCCCCTGGGCTTCCCAGTTGGACATCAGTATCCGGCGCGTGCCGTCGGCCAGCGACAGACCGAAGGTCACGGTCGCCAGGAAACCGCCCAGGCCGCGGACGACCGGGTCGTCGAGGACGCGGGTCAGGGAGGCGGTGAGGACGTCGTCGGGCAGGGGGGCCGCGAACGCGCGCGCGTAGGCGTAGGCCGTGCGGCTCAGTTCGGCGAAATCGGTGACCACCCGCCGGACTTCCGGGGCCGTCATGAACTGGCCGGTGAATCCGAGGTGGCGCAGTTCGGTCAGGACCAGCCCCATGGCGAGTTGGCCGTGGCCGGTGTCCAGCGCGGGGTAGTCGTCCATGCCGACCGCATGGCGCTGCGTGATCACCTCGCCCCGGGTGGTACGCCCCGTCAGCACCGCCGTCAGGTGTTCACGCGGCGCGGGCATGTCGTCGCCGCCGGCGTCGAAGAAGGCGGGGTCGAGACGTCGGGACGGCGCAAGCCGCTCCTGGTAGGCCTCGAGCGTGTTCTTGGCCCGCTCCTCGAACACCTTGCTGACGCGGTCGTGCTCGGTGCTCAGGAACCGGCGGGTGCGGGGCCGCAGGGCCCTCAGGATCCGGTCGAGGGGATGCCGGGACGCGGCCAGCAGGAAGTTCTTGACGATCGGGGGGTCGTTGCCGGCGCCGCCGGGCGTGGCGTTGGCGAAGACCTGGGCGGCGGGCCAGGCGGCGACGTTCTGGTAGGCGAGCCAGGCGTACCCCACCAGCTCGTCGATGTCGGGAATCGCCGTCAGGAAGGGGGCCAGGTACGGCGGCACCTCGTCGCGGCCGAGGTACTGGTGGACGAAGACCGTCGCGGTGTCCATCGCCGTGAAGCGCCCGGATGCGACCAGAGGCCGCAACGGCGCCACGACCAGCCGCGAGTCGGCCCCTTCCTGGAGCTCCCGGAGCCCCAGCGCGGGATAGCCGATGGTGAGCTGCGTGTAGGCGGCACCTCTGTAGTCGTCGGGGGCGGGGAAGACCTGGGCCTTCAGACCCAGCTCGGTGGGGTGCCAGCCGTCACCGGGCGGCAGCAGCGCGGACAGGGGAAGAGGTGCGCGTTGCCTGTCCGTGGTCTCCATCGCACGCTGCAGCCGTTCGAGCCGGCTCAGCGCCTCCTCCGGGGTCAGGCCGCGCTCCCCCGGGAGAATCGACATGGGGTCCGTGACGATCTCGCCGATCAGCGCCTTGATCATGCGGGGCGGGGGCTCCCCGGGCGCGGTCTTCGGTCGCGCGATGGTGAGACGCCCGTTGACCCGGAAGAAGCCCATGACGTCCAGGACGATCTTCAGGCCGTTGCCGTGGGCCAGCACCTTGTCGCCGGCGTTCTCCTCGTCCCCCAGGTTCATGCCCAGGACGACGAAGATCCGCTGGTTCTCCGACTCGATGCCGATGGCGCCGTAGCGGTCGGTGGTCGCCCTGTCGAGGAGGGTGTGGGTGAGGGAGGACGAGGCGGCGAAGGCGGGCAGCCCGTCCTCGACGACCTTCCCGGTCGGGTCGATGAGCACCGCGCGGGCGTCGGAGGGCGCCACCCGCGGGGCGATCGCGGACAGGGCCCGGCCGGTACCGGCCGACACGTCCACCCAGAGCACGCCGCCGGGTTCGCCGAGGTGGACGGCCGCGAAGGCGTGGCCCAGCAGCGTGCCCCGGCGTTGCGCGAGAACCAGTGCCGTGGCGCCGGGGCCCGCCGCCGCGACGGCCTTCACGACCGTGTCCCAGTCGCGCACGCTCCGCCAGCCGGGCCCCTGCGCGAGCGAGGCGCGTGCCGAGGTCCGGGTGCCGACCGAGAGGTCGTCGAGGGCGACGGCGGGGCGCACCCCCCGCGGGTACAGCTCGTCGCGCAGGGCGCTCAGGAGGTGCAGGCAGCGCTCTGCCGACCGGCCGTGGTCCGGCTCCCGCGCGGCCACTCGGCGGACCGCCCGCAACAGGTCCGCACGGCTCGACAGGGCGGTGGGCAGGGCCACCGTCGGGGCCAGGGCCTGGGCCCGGGGTGCGGCTTGCTCCGTCTCCGTCTCCGTCTCCGGGCGTACGGGCGTGCCGGTGCGGCCGGACGGCGCGGGTTCCCGGGCGGGGGCGGGCCAGCGGGCGGGGGCGGAGGCCAGGGGGCCGAGGAAGGTGCCGGACACCCCGGTGCCCTCCACGCGGCGTGTCGTGTCGAGCGCGGAGGCCAGGCCGGGCAGGGCGCGCAGCGCGGCCGTCTGCTGCCCCGTCCGGTTCCGCCGGTCGTCGCGGACCTGGCGCAGGGCCTGCTCGATCTCGTCGAGGCGGGTCCGGTCGTCGTCGCGGAAGCGGGCTCTGCGGGCGGCGGCACGGGCTGCGCTGTCCTCGGCTCGGCGGGCCGCGGACAGCGCGTTCTCGCTGTCGCGCACGAGCGTGGTGCGGTGCTCGCGTGCGGCGTCGACGGCGTCGCGGGCGGCGGTCAGCGCCGAGTGTGCGGTGCGGAGGGCGGCGTCGCGGCCCTGGTGGCGCGCTTGGGGGTCCTCCCCGTCCCGGCGCGCGGTGGGGGCGGGTCCGGGGCCGGGCTGAGGCTCGTCGGCGGCGGCCGTCCGTCGCGTCTCCTCCCCCTCGGCCCGCGCCCGCTGCCCCGCCTGCCGTGCGTCGTCCACCTGCCGGGCGGTCGGCAGGGCCTCCGCGTCGAGGACCGCCCGTTCGGCGCGGGCCAGTGCCGCCTCGGCGTCGCGGACGGACGCGTCGGCGCCCTCGCGCGCGGCGCGGTCCCGCCGGACGGCTTCCTCGAGTGCCGCGCGCGCGGCCCGGTGGGAGGCGGTGGCGGCCGTCAGGGTCTCCTGCGAACGGTGCAGCACCGCGGCCGCGCCGGCCAGGTCCTCGGTCAGTTCCCGTTCCTCGGCGACGGCCCTGCGTTCGGCGTCGGCCGCCTCGGTCCAGGCGTCGATGGTCGCCCACAGCGCGGCCCAGGTCTCGCGGGTGGCGTCGGTGGTGTCGGCGAGGGTGCCGTCCGCGGTGAAGGGCCAGTACCGGGAACCTTCGGGGGTGCGCAGCACCAGTTCCACCGGCTTGCCGGCCAGGGCGGCCGTGCGGGAGGCGGTGAGCAGGGCCCGGGCCAGCAGGCGTCCGTCGGGGTCGGCGCCGGGCGCGAGGCACAGGCGGGCGGAGGAGTCCCGCTCGTCGATGCCGGCCGCCAGCACCGCGGGGAGGTCGGTGAGGGGGTGCCGCGTCCAGTCGCGGAGGTCGTCGGCGTCCTGACCGGCGAGCATGGCGGGGAGGTCGTAGATGCCCGCGTCGGGGCGTGCGGGAGTCACGCCGAAGCCGAGCAGGTCCTCTTCCGGCATCCGGACGGTCGCGGTTCCGGTGACGTGCCGCACGCCTTCGGAACCCTCCACGGTCACGACCAGGTCGACGAGGGTCTCGTGGCTGCGGGAGCCGCGCTGCTCGTCGGTGTCCCCGGCCCGGCCGGCCTTGAGGCGGTTCTGGCCGGCGCCCGTGGCCGTGGCTCCCACGGAGGAGGCGTGCGGTTGCTGGGCCACCACCGGGAGGTCGATGCCCAGCAGATGGCGGCTGCCGGACTGCAGGGCGTGCAGGCTGCGGTTGGTCAGGGCGAGGGAGCCGGCCGCCGAGGAGCCGGACACGCTGCCGCGGGACTGCTTGCGCCCCCGGTCCACCGCGATGTCGTCGGCGCTGGTGACGGGCCTGGGGTCGTGCAGCGTGATCGACAGGGTGGGGGCGTGGCCGGGCGTGGCGAGGGGCCAGGTTCCCGGCATCCGGGGTGTGAGGCCCGCCGCGGTGCGGGGCGGGTTCAGCGTGATCCGTCCGGCCTGGATGAGCTCGCCCAGGCGGGTGGCGGCCGCTTCCGAGGACGCGTTGGCCGGCAGCCCCCAGGACGCGGTCAGCGCCGGGGCGACCTGCTCGAGCGCCTGTGTCAGCTCGGGGAAGGCGTTGAAGTCCAGGACCGGCGTGTTCCCGGACGGCACCAGCGCGGGGCCGAAGGCGGACGGCCGCGTCTGCCGGGGGTCACGGTCGAGCAGGGCGGGGCGGCGGGGGCCGCGGTGCTCGACCGGCTGCACCGCTTCCGAGGCCGCGAACCGCAGGGTGACCGCGACGGGGACGGTGACGGTGCTCTGCGGGCGGCCGGTGAGCAGGCGTCGGACCCATGTGCTCAGCCGGGTCGCCGCGTCGCCGTCCAGGCTGGTGAAGGACAGGATTCCGGCCTGGAGGAGTCCGCCGGGGAGGTTGGCCGGCCATTGCGTGATCAGCTCGGAGCGGACCGACGCGGTGATGGTGTAGTCGATCCCGTCGAAGTCGACGGCGTGGTCCGTCTGGGTTACGGAGCGGTCCTCGCTCGCGGTTTCGGTGCGCCGGCTGCGGCTGCTGGTGGTGGTCAGTGCGACGGAGGGGCCCACCCGGTCGGTGCGCGGGGGGCCGCCGGGCCGGGGGTAGCGGGACATGGCCATGAGGGCGGTCTGGTGGGTCCGGCTGACCGTCTTCGTCGAGCCGCTGCCCTCGGGGGTGTGCGCCTGCGTCAGTCCCAGGCCGCCGGCCGCCGGGCGTCCGCGCACGGCGCGCAGGCCCGGCGTCTGGAGGGCCGGTTCTGCGACGAGGGAGACCTCGACCAGCCGCGCGCCGCCGTAGGCGTGGTGGAGGAACTGGAACCGTGTCGCCCGCCGCCCCCGCCCGGGCAGGGAGCGCAGGGCGTTGGGCTCGGTGTGACGGGCGATCTCGGTGGCCACTCCGGGCAGGTAGGAGGCGTGTCCGGGCCGGGTGACGCCGGGTGCCTCGTTCTCCACGAGCGCGGTGAGCTCGCGGCGCAGCCTGTCGCGCCGTTCCACCCCGGTCGTCGCGTCGTCGAGCTGTGTGACGGACACGACGGTGCCGAACCCGAGTTCCTGGGTGCGGGCGAACCGGTCGGGCAGGGGGACGTCCGGGGCGGGCAGTGCGGGGAGGGTCGGACCGGGGAGCCGGCCGAACCATCGCGGGTGGCGGGCGAGCGCCGCCTCGGGGGCGAGGAACGTCACGGCGCGCGGGAGGTCGATCGCCACCGTGACGGGGGCGTGTTCCCCGAAGCCGACGGCGTTCGCGGCCACGTTGCGGGTGCCTCGTCGCACCGTCACGAGAAGGGTCGCATCGGCGCCGATGAGGTGGTGCGTGCCGGCCGCCGACAGGGAGCGGGACACCTTGGTCGCGGAGGTGAGCGTCTGCTCGTCGTCGGCCCGGCGGGCGTAGCTGTGCCGGACGCCGGGGTTGAACCGGTGGCCCGGCCGCGTGAGATCCCTGGGACCCAGCTGGAGGCTCGACAGCGTGGCGTTCCCCTGGTGGGTGCGACCGGTGGTGCGCTGCCCGCCCGCCGTGTCCGCCACGGTGGTGCCCTGTTCGGACGTCAGGGAGTCCGAGCCCAGGTGGCGGGGGTGGTGGAGATAGCCCTCGATTTCCACGACCATGACCTGGTCGGCCGCCATGCCGGGCAGGTTCAGTCCCTCGACCACGTACCGGCCGCCGAGGATCTGCGCCGCCCTGGCGATGAGCTGGGCGGGCCGGATCCCGGTGTACCGCGCCTGCGCGGCGAGGGTTCCCGCGTCGTTCCTGGGGGCGCCGACGACGGCGGCCGACACGCGCTTGTACGCGGTGCTGCCCCAGGTGTAGGGCAGTCGGGCCGCCGCGGCGAGCGGCGGTGGCAGCAGACCGGCGGCGAACGCCGCCGCCCGGTTGGTGTGCCGTGCCCAGGTGCCGGGGACGGCTCCGACGGCCGCGGTCCCGGCCTGCCGCTCCAGCGCGTCGAGGGATGCGGTGGAGCCGGGCAGTCCGGTGCCGGGGCCCTGGGTGGGGGGCAGGGGTGAGGAAGGGGCCGGGCGGACGGGCTGGGACCCGGCGGCGATCTGCTGGAGGGCTTCCATCAGCGCGGCGGTGCCGCGGAAGGTGTCCACGACGGCGCCTTCGGGCAGCCGGACCAGTTCCGGCAGGGGTGTTCCGTCGGCGTCGGCCAGGGCGAGCCGGTGGAGGTCGTCGTCGGGGCCGCCGTGGCTGATCGGCCGGATGACGTGACCGGGGCGGGGTGCGGGGGTGCCCGGGGCGGTGCCGCGTGGCCGGGTGCGATAGTGCGGGACGAGCAGGGAGACGGTTCCGGGGACGCCGTGCGAGTGGCCGCCGAACCGGATGAGCGGGGTGTCCCGGTCCCCCTCGTACAGATCCAGGGCGAACGTCGCGGGGACGGTGAACACGTCGCTGCCGTCGCCGGCCTTGGCGGACTGCTCGAACCCGACGGCGCCGCCGGTCGTGACGGCGGTGCCCGTCTGCCCGGTACCGGTGTAGTCGGGGCCGATGTCGAGCAGTCCCTCGCCGTCGCCGAGCGGGATGCCGAAGCCACCGCCACCGCCGGCCACCGCGGCGAGCGTGGTCCCGCGCTGGCGTGCCGATGCCGCCTCGTAGCGGCTGGATCCGCTCTGGTCGATGTCGGGCAGCCGGCGCGTGTGCTCGGTGTCCCGGGCGGTGTCCCGGGCGGCGGTGAGGCGCAGTTGGACCCGGCGGGTGCCCGCCACGGTCCGGGGCAGTTCGAACCACAGGGGATGTCCGCCGTCGACGGCTTCACCCAGGGCGGTGGCGAGACCGAGCCGGTTGCGGAGCTGTCCCAGCCTGCGGAGGTTGGTGAGCTGTGCCTGGCGCAGCGGTTCGTCGAAGCGCATCGGCAGGGCGGGTTCGCGGTGGACCGCGGGCGGCAGGAAGCCTTCCTGGCGCAGCCACCGTTCCGCGCGGTCGAGGAGCACGTCGGCGCCTTCGGCCTTGAACGCCAGCTCGGAGGGGCCGAGACTGTCCAGGTTCTCCAGGCGCGGGGGCAGCTCGCGGGTCTCCGCGGGGCCGGGCCGCTGTCCTTCGAGGGTGGTGCGCGCCGGCACCATCAGGCGCAGCCCGTCGTCCCAGGGCCCGAACGTGCCGCGTACCTCGCCCCCGCCGGAGCGGTACAGCGTCAGCTCGTAGGTGACCGTGGCGGGTGTGCGCAGGTGTTCGCCCTTGTTGGAGACGCTGTTCGTCAGGGTGGCCGAGCCGGCGGAGCTGTGTGCTTCGTCGACCTGCCAGTTGGTGCCGAGCCTGCCGGTGACCCGGCCGCCGAGCGAGGCCCCGAAGTCGGGGTGGCCCGGCGCGTGGTCGGCGGTGAAGCCCGGTCCGCCCGTCGCCTCGACGCCGATCCCGCTGGTGAACTTCGCGGAGTGGTCCAGGGCCGCGCCGCGCGCCAGCTGGGTCTCCAGCGAGAACGTGTCGGCGTGGCTGCTGGCGAACGGCTGCCCGGGGACGATCCGGGCGGTGAGGCGGAGCATGCCCACGGCGTGGTCGTCGGTGTCGGTCAGGACCGGCGAGAACACCCCGCCCCCGGCCTGGAGCTGCGGGGTGCCGCGCAGGACCTGTTCGGAGAGGAACTCCTCCAGGGCCTGTCCGGACTCGGCGCTCAGCCCGGTCAGGGGAGCGAACCGGTCGTCGGCGAGCACCTCGGTGAGCAGGCGGCCCGGTTCGGCGACGCTTTCGACGCCCCACAACGGGATGTCGTCCAGCGCCGCGGGCGGGGGCAGGCCGGCCGAGCCGGTGCCGTCGTCCAGGACGCGGTGCTCGGGCAGCCAGGCCGTGAGGACGCCGTGGGACCGTCCGGGTGACCAGCCGCCCGAGGCCGCGCGGGGGGTGTCGACGCGGACCTGCCAGAGGGTGTCCAGGTCCAGGGGCCGGGCCGGATCCTTCGACCCCTGCCTGCTGACGACCTGGAACGTTTCCCTGACCCCGACGCTCTCCGTGAGCTGGTTGTGAGTAAGGGACATCGTGAGCGACATGTCGCCCCGGTGCAGGGCTCCCCTGCCGTCGGCCAGCCGGGCCAGGGTCCAGGGCAGGACGCCGGTGCGGAAGGTGCCCGAGTTCTCACCGGCGGAGGACGACTGTGTCCCCTCGGCCGACTTCTCCACCTGCGGTCCGGGTGAGGTGCCGGCGGTTCCCCCGTGCTTCGCCGAGAACACCGGGTCGCGGTGGGCCAGCCGTACGTCCACGGTGCGTTCGCGGCCGTCGTGGTGGACGGTGACGCGGTGGCCCCGGCTGCTGCGCAGGGAGGGGCGGTGGAGGTCGATCTCCGCGGCTCCCAGGACCTCCTTGAGGTGGCCGAGGACCGTCCCGGCCTCGGCCGCCGGTATGCCGAGCGCCTCGATGACCTGGGCGTACAGGCCGTCGAGGACCGGCGCGGGCGTCTCCTCGAACCACGCGAGGTCGACGTGCCCGTCGTGCGCGGTGCCGTAGTTGCGGGCGTACGCCGACAGTTCACCGTGCGCGGCCGGTGTGGCGGGGGCGTCGCCGGGGGCGGCCGCGGGCGGCGCGGCGGGCGGGGCCGGGTCGATGGTCACGTCCCGGTCGGTGAGGCCGCCCGTCTGCGCCTGCTGGAGGAAGTGTTCCAGGGCGTTGGCGGTCAGTGCCCGGTCCCAGCCCTGCCGGGCGGCGTACTCCCCCACGAGGTGTTCGAGGGTCCGCCAGGTCAGCGGGCCGGTGTCGGTGTTGCCCGGGGCGTTCACCCGCAGCGTCTCCAGCGCCCTGAAGCCCCGCAGGAGCTGCTGGAACTCCGCGGCGCGGGACGGGTCGCCGTCGATGTCCACGCCGTGCGTCGTCCGGAGTGCGCGCACCCAGCGCAGCGCCCGCTCGGCCCGCCCGGGCATCGAGTCGGGGAGCCCCGAGAGCCCGACGAGCTCCTCGGTCAGGGGTTCGGGGCGCAGTTCCACGATCCGGTAGGCGGGCCGGTCCGGGTCGTCGTTCTTGACCAGGTGGCCCGCCCGTCGCAGGCCCAGCTCCAGTGCGAGCGACGCGTCGGAGGAGACGACCCTGCGGCGCGTCTCGTTGGCGATCACCTGGGCGGACGACGGGTACTCCAGCGTGTCCGTCCGCGTGGCCGGCCGCATGGCCGTCTCGCACCACAGCATCCACACCGGCTGGTCGGCCGGCAGCCGGCCGAGGCTCTTGCGGCGTGCCAGCATGCGGCCGAGTTCCGCGGGCCCGACCACCTGGTTGGCTCCGGTGCTGCGGCGCGGCAGGACCACACTGCCGCCGTCGCCGTGGCCTGCGGCGATGTAGGAGTCCTTGAAGGCCCGGGGCAACGGCATCAGGGCGCTTCTGCGGGATACGACGCCGTCGGATCCGATGTGCGCGTCGTAGTAGTGCTGGACCGCAGACACGGTGCGGAAGGCCCCTTCGGCCTGCGCCATGTCGCGGGGGTCGAGGAAGGCGCGGCCGGTCAGCCGCTGCCCGTCGGCGGTGGTCAGCGCGAAGGAGTACACGTCGTCCTCGGGGACCCGGGTCCCGTCGGTGGCGATGACCGGTGCCTGCGGGTCGTCCGGCAGGAGCCCCGGGTCACTGGGGATCCAGGTGCCCGTGGGCCGGTCGGCCCGGCCGGAGACGAGGGCGGGGAACCGCCGGCCGGGCCGACGGGAGGAGGGACGCAGACGCAGGTGGCCGTCCGTGGACCACACCCGTCCGCCGACCCGGTCGGCCACCGCTCGCGCCAGCAGCTCGTTCCTCTGCCCCTCGGGGTCCGCCACCAGCAGGACCACCGGCTCGCCCGGACGCCGGAGGGGGTCGTGGGCGACGATCTCGGCGAACTCCGCGTCGTCGACGAGCCGCTGCTCGCCCTCCGCGTTCTTCAGCAGGAGCAGGCCGGTGTCCGACCGGACGGCGAACACCACGTGAGCCCGCGGTCCCCACGGCGCCGGCGTTTCGCTGACCTGGCCGCCCTGGTCCAGGCCCACCCGGTCGGCGAGCAGCTGCGGGTCGGCGATGCCCGTCCAGTTGCGCCCGACGGGCCGCCCGTCGGGCCCGGCCATGACGGTGGAGGGCCGCGGGTGCCCGGACTGCTGGAAGGCGTGGGCGGCGATCGCCGCCAGGCTGGCCGCCCTCCCCTGCTGTGCGGCACCGGCCGCCGCCACCAGGGCGTTGAGGTAGGTCGCGTGGTCCGGCGTCTGTCCGTCCGGCAGGTGGAACAGTCGCCGGACGATGCCGTCCAGGTCCATCGCCCCGCCTCCGAAACGCCGGTCCCCCGCGCGGGCGTCGTCCAGCACCCGGAGGGCGACCACCAGTTGCGGCAGCCGGGGGTCGGCGGTGACGCCGGTGCCGAACGCCCGGGTCAGGACGTCCGTCAGTGCCTGGTAGCGCTCTCGGGTCAGGCCTGCGGCGGGTGGTGCCGCGGGCGTACCCGCCGGGGTGCCGGTGACGGTCCGCATCCGGGGCGCCGGAACCGGCACCGGTACGTGCGCCTGGACCTGGTGCGTTCCCTCCGCCTGGTCCCACAACGCACGGAACCCCTCGAACGCCTCCTCCTCCGCCCGCACCGCCTCCACCGGATTGACCGCACCCGAGAACACCGCACCCGGATCAACCCCGTACAACCGCTGCAACAACGGCAACAACCGCGGCTGGAAACGCGCCACCCACTCCGGCCCACCATTGTTCCGCCGCTCACCCGTGAACGGATCAACCCCCGCATTCGCCCCCAAATACACATTCGTCAACTGAGCGAAGAACTCGAACTCGTCCCGCGACGAATAATTCGGCCCCCGACGCCGCCCGTCCACACCCACCGAGAACAACGGCCCGTCCGGCCACGCACCCTCCCCCGTCGCCCCGAACACCTCACCAATCAACCGCCTGTCCGACTCATCAAGCCCGAACTGATGAACCGTGTGCGCCACCTCATGCAACGTCGACGAATAACCGTCCGGCTGGAACGGATGATCCGTCACCACCGACGTCACCCCACCCAGCAGGTTCTCCTCCGCCACACCCGCCGTCCGACCCCCAACCCCCCGCACCCCCTCCCACGACCGACCATCAGCCGTCCGACCCCCCGCCAGACCACGGAACGCACCCAGCGACGTCACCGCCTCACCCCGAGGCACCACCACCACACGCGACCCACCCCTCAACAGCCGCGCCGCCACCCCCGGATCACGCAACACCCGCGCCACCAACGCCCGCACCACACCCCGCGCGGAAACCGGCCGCTCCACACCCACCGGAACCTGCACCATCAACCACGCCGCGACCTCAGCGAACTCCCCCGCCGACAACCCCCCACGCAACGCATCCACCACCACCGGATCCGCCGCCAACCCCTCAAGCTGAACCGACGACAAACCCCCCAACACCACCCCCCGCTCACCAGCCGACAAACCGGCCAGCCACTCACCGAACCCGGGGGCCGCGAGGTCGGTGGCCTCCCGCAGCGGGATGCGCAGGGCCGTGTCGCCGCCGTCCGCCGGCACGACGTACAGGGCCGAGGGGTCCGCCACGATCCGGTGCGGCGTCACGTCGTGGTCGAGGTCGGCCATGACGAGGGCGAGGGTGTCCATGTTGGCGACGCGGCCGATCCAGCCGCTGTCTCCGCGCAGGATCACGCCCGCCGTCTCGTGGACGAAGTCGTGCCCGAAGCGCGTCCACCCGGACGGCGGGATCTCCTCCCCGCCGGGCAGCCGGATGTGCCCGGTGTCGGCGACCTCGTAGGTGAAGGGTGCGGAGCGGGACTCGGCGGCACGCGTGTAGGTGAACCACCGGTGGGGGCGGAGGCCTTCGGCGGCCCGGGTGTCGCCGGCGGTGCCGACGGCCGCGGCCTTGCCCACCGCGGTGCCGGTGCCCGTGGATCCGTCCGGTGCGGGCACGGCGGTGACCGGAACGTCGGGTACGGCGGTGACGGGGACGTCGGCGTTCGGGTCGACGCCGCCGTAGCGGGGCCGCATGACGGTGACCGGGCGGCCGATCGGCCACTGCTCGGCGACCGGGTCGAGACCGTCGTCGGGCGAACCGCCCGGCAGACCTCCCCGCGCGGAGCCGCCGCGCGGCCCGCGCGCGGCGACCTGCCGGGGCCCGCCGCGGTGGTCGTCGACCGTGAGGTCCACGGTGCCGGTGCCCGCGTCGCCGGTCGTGGACTGCCGGCCGCGCGCCGAGACCTGCCTGACGGTGAACCGGTCGGCGGTGAGGTGCGGCCCCGGTGTGCCGCCCTGGAGCGCCGCGAGCGCGTCGGCGAGTTCCTGCCGGAACGAGGCCGCGACCGACTCGGCGCGCGCCTTCGCGATGTCCCGGCCGGTCAGGCGCCCGCCGCGCCGGCCGGTGACCTTGACGTCGGGCAGCGGCAGCCCGTTGGCGGTGTTCCACAGGGCGGTTCTGGCCACCACCTTGGCCAGGTACCGCAGGGAGTGCTGGGCGCCGTCGGGCGTCTGCGTGGTGCCCTTGTCGAAGGAGAGGGACACCGGCAGCGATTGCTGACCGCGCAGCACCACGGTGGTCAGCGGATTGGCCTCACTGGAGGGCCTGTCGTCCAGCAGCTCGGCGTTGGTGTCGTGGGCCGACTCGCCCGGACGCTGCGAGTACATCCGCATGTACCACTGGTGCTTGCCCGGGATGACCTGTTCGAGCTGTCCGACGCGCTGAGCGGCGGCCCGGGTGTCGCCCTCCAGGGTGCGCTGCGCGGCGGCTCGCTCCGGGGAACCCGCGGGCGCCTGCCGCATCTGTGTCCGGGCCTGCTTGGCCCTGGTCAGGGCCAGGGCCAGGTCGTGATAGCCGCGCAGCTCGGTGAGGTGGCCGTCGTCGCCGGTTTCCTGGAGCCGCTCGATCTCCTGCCGCAGTCGCGCCGCGGTCTCCCGCAGTTCGTCCAGGTGCAGGCTGTTCAGGTTCGCCTGGACCGCTCTGCGGTGCCGTCGGCTGCGTGTCGCGGCCCGCGCGTGGTTCTCCAGGGAGATCTGGGTGCCGCCGTCCTCGCTGGCCAGGACCACGGTGGCGAAGTGATAGCCGAAGTGCGAGCCGCCGGCGGCGTGCTGCGGCTTGGCGTAGTTGCGCTCCAGGCTCGGCCGGCCCTGCTCACCGGGCGCCGCGATCGACTGGATGAGGTAACTCTCGCCGATGTCGGCCCAGGCGTGCTCGTTGATCCCGATCCGGCGCGCGGCGTCCGACAGGGCGTCGCGGCGCGGGTCGGACAGCTGGGCGAGGCTGAGCGCGCTGCCGTAGGCGCGGCCGGGCAGCGGGCCGTCGTCGCCGCCGGTGGGCCGGTCGTCGCGGCGGACGTACGAGGCCGCCCACGCCGGATCCACCGTCTCCGGCGCCGCGTCGCCGTCCGCGACACGGCCCAGGGCGTCGGCGAGGTGGTGCGTGCCGGTGACCTCCACCCCGTCGGAGGCGTTGACCGGCGCGGTGACCACCAGGCCGGTGCGGGGATCACGGAAGACCATGTGCGACGTGCGGGAGTAGTCGGCCAGCATGTCGGCGAAGTCCCGGCAGACCTCCTCCGAGGACTGTCCCGAGCGGGTCCCCATGACGGGTGTCACGCGGAACAGCCGCCTGCTGCCCCCGTCGGGCGTGGGCAGCAGGATGCTCAGGTCCTCGTCGACCCGCAGCCGCACCGAGAGGCCCGAGACCGGCAGCGCGGCCGACGCGCGGGCGACGGCCTCGGCGGTCGCGAAGACCTGCTGCCCGTACGCGCCGTCCTCGACCGCGAGCGTACGGTCCGCGGAGATCCGCAGGACCGGCCGGTCGGTGGCGAGCGTCTCGCGGTAGTCCTGCACGGACAGGGCGAGTTCGGGGGCACCCTGCGAGCCCGCCAGGGCCCGCGGGGTGTTCCAGGCGCCCCGGATCCCGCCGGGCTTGCGGAAGAGCACGCCCTCGCCGCGGTGGTCCGCGACGCCGTAGTTCCTGGTGGTCAGCGGCTCGGCCCGGCGCGCGTCGACCCCTTCGTCATGGTCGGAGCCCGACTCGTACAGGCCGACGATGGCCGAGACGTCGCCGTCGCTGTCGGTGTCCTGGTCCGTGCGGACGGAGTTCCACACCGTGCCGAAGCCGTCGCCGACCGGCCCCAGCGTGAGGTGGTCGGTGCCGGACCGCCAGTCCGTGGACGGGCGGGGGTCGTGGGGCGAGTACCAGACCCTCGTACCGGTCAGGTCGGCGACCTGCCGGGCCAGGGCCGCCATGTCGTCGTGCGGGAAGGCCAGGACGACATCGGCCCCCGGGGGCCGCGCCGGGTCCCGCGCGACGAGCCGGGCGAGTTCGCCGAGGTCGTCCAAGGTGAGCCTGCCGCGGGACGTGACCAGCCGGAGCGCGTCCGGACCCGCCTGGGCGAGGACCACGTACGCGTCCGACCAGGGCGCGGGCCAGGTGCTCAGCCCGCCGTCCTCGCCTTCCACCATGTACGAGCCGAGCGGCGGCACCTGGTTCCCGGTGCCGGTCCAGTTGCGCGCGGTGCCGTTCTCCGGCTGCACCCGGGTGTCCCGGGCCAGGGCGGCGTCGTGGCGCGTCAGATACGCGGCGAGGGCGTCGGCGTCGGCCAGTTCGTCCGGGGAGGCGCTCAGGGCCAGCGAGCCGAGGAGCAGCAGGTGCCGAGCGTTCACCGCGGTGTCCGGGCCGAGGTCCAGCACCCGCCGGGCCAGGTCGTGCAGTGCGTCGAGCCCGCCGCTCGCCGCGGACGACGGCCGCGCGTGCTGCCGCGCCAGTTCCCGCAGCGACGACACCGTGCCGACGAGCGTCTCGGGCGCGTGGTCGCTGCGGGCCACGGGCCCGAAGAGGAGGTCGAGCCACGGTGCGCGCGCGGTGCCCGGGGCGCCGTCCCGGCTGTCGGCGGCCCCCGCCGTCCGCTCCCCGGCGGACAGGGCGGGCCGCCGTCCGGCGGGCCCCGCCGGGCCCGTCGTCGGGACACCGCCCGAGGCGCTCGCGGGAGGAGCGGCGGGCGGGGCTGCGGGCGGGGCGGCCGGAGCCGACGGGGCTGCGGCGGCGACACTCACGTCCTGGTCGGTGAGGCCGCCCGCCTGCGCCTGGTGGAGGAAGCTCTCGAGGTTCTCCGCGGTCAGTGCCCGGTCCCGGCCCTGGCGGGCGGCGTACCCGCCCACGAGGTGTTCGAGGGTCCGCCAGGTCAGCGGACCGGTCTCGGTGTTCCCCGGGGCGTTCATCCGCAGCGCCTCCAGCGCCCCGAAGCCCTGGATGAGGGTGTGGAACTCCGCCCTGCGTGACGAAGCGACGTCGATGTCCACACCGTGCGTCGCCCGCAGCGCGCGGACCCAGCGCAGCGCCCGCGTCAGGGGCTGCCGGGCCGACTTCGGGAGTCCGGCCATGTCGACGAGGACGGCGAGCGCCAGTCTCAACGGCTCGGGGCGGAACTCCTCGAACCGGTGAGCCGGGTTGTCCGGGTCGTCGTACTTGACCAGCGCCGACGGATATCCCCCGCCCGCTTCGGCGATGGACAGCGCGCCGTCGACGGCGTGCACGACGCGACCGGTCTGGTTGGCGATCGACTGGGCGGCCGCCGGCCGTTCGAGCAGGTCCGAGCCGGGCTCCCGCAGGGCCTGCCGGCACCACAGGACCCACACCGGCTGGTCGAACGGCAGTTGGCTGAGGCTCCTGCGCCGGGCCAGCATCCGGCCGAACTCCTTGGCCTCCACGAAACTCGTCCCGCCCGTGCTCCGGCGGGGCAGGCCCATGACTGTGCTGCTGCCGTGGCCGATGGTGACGTAGGAGTCGGCGAGGGCCCGCGGCAGGGGCAGCGCGCCGCTGTTGCGGGGCGGATCGACGCCCGGGGTTCCATCGTGGTGATCGACGTAGTGCCGTATCGCGGACACCTCACGGGCGGCTTCCTCGAAGTGCACCATTTCGTACGGGTCGAGGAAGGCCCGGCCGGTCAGTCGCTGCCCGTCGATGGTGGGCAGCGCGAAGGAGAGGACGTCCTCGTCCGGGAACCGGGTCCCGTCGGAAGCGGTGACCGGTGCCTGGGGATCGTCCTGGACGAGGCCCGGATCACTCGGGACCCAGGTGCCCGTGGCCGTCGATCCCTGGGCCGCGGCGACGAGGGTGGGGAAGGACCAGCCGGACCGGCCGGACGGCGGAGGCAGGCGCAGGTCGCCGTCCGTGGACCAGACCCGTCCGCCGATACGGTCGGCGATCTTCCGCGCCAGTGTCTCGGTCCTCAGCCCCTCGGGGTCCGGCACCAGCAGGACCACCGGCTCACCCGGGCGCCGGGCCGGGTCGTGGACGACGTGCTCGACGAACTCCTCCTCGTCGACGGCCACGTCCACGCCGCTGGGGTGCGCCAGGACCAGCAGGCCGGTGTCCGACCGCTCGGCGACGACCGCGTGTGCCTGGGTGCCCCACGGCGCCGGGGTTTCGCTGACCTGGCCGCCCTTGTCGACGCCCACCCGGTCCACCAGCACCTTCAGGCCGGGGTTGCCCGTCCAGTTCCGTCCGGTGGCCTGTCCGTTGGGAGCGGTCAGGGTCGTCGAGGGCTGCGGATGACCGGAAGGGTGGAAGACGTGGGCGGCGATCGCCGCCAGGCTGGACGCCCTCCCCTGCTGCGCGGCACCGGCCACTGCCGTCAGGGCGGCCCGGTACTCCGCCTGCCCCAGAACCGTGCCCGCGGGCACGTGGAACAACCGCCGGACGATGCCGTCGAGGTCGAGCGGCCCGGTGCCGAGGCTCCGGTCCCCCGTACGGGCCGCCTCGAGCACCGTCACGCTGTCGAGCAGCTGCGGGAACTGGGCGTCGGCGGTGATGCCGGCCCCGAACGCCCCGACCAGGACATCGGACACAGCGGTGGCGGGCGGGGTGGCCGGGGCGTTCCCGGCCGCCGGCGGGGCGGCGGGCGGCGCGGCGGGCGGGGCCGGGTCGACGGTCACGTCCCGGTCGGTGAGGCCGCCCGCCTGCGCCTGGTACAGCAGGTGCTCCAGGGTGTTCGCGGTCAGTGCCCGGTCCCAGCCCTGCCGGGCGGCGTGCTCCCCCACGAGGTGTTCGAGGGTCCGCCAGGTCAGCGGGCCGGTGTCGGTGTTGCCCGGGGCGTTCACCCGCAGCGTCTCCAGCGCCCCGAGACCGCGCAGGAGCTGCTGGAACTCCGCGGCGCGGGACGGGTCGCCGTCGATGTCCACGCCGTGGGTCGTCCGGAGTGCGCGCACCCAGCGCAGCGCCCGCTCGGCCCGCCCGGGCATCGAGTCGGGGAGCCCGGCGAGGCGGGCGATCTCGGTGAGCCCGTCCGCCGACGGCTCGGGGGAGAACTCCTCGACACTGAACTCGGGGTTGTCCGGATCGTCGAACTTGACGAGCAGGGGCGGCACCTGGCCCTTCGCCCCGTCCACTCCGAGCTGGGCGTTGGAGGAACGGACCGTTCGACGGGTCTCGTTGGCGACCACCTGAGCGGCCGGCACGTGTTCCAGCTTGTCGGCGCTGGCGGGGCGCATGGCTGTCTCGCACCACAGCACCCACACCGGCTGGTCGGACGGCAGCCGGGTGAGGCTCTTGCGGCGGGCCAGCATCCGGCCGAGCTCCTTGGGCCTGACCACCTGGTTGGCTCCGGTGCTGCGGCGCGGCACGACCACGCGGCCCCGGTCGCCGTGACCGACGGCGACATAGGAGTCCGCGAGCCCCCGTGGCAGGGGCATCGGGGCGCTCTCGCGGGAAGCGTCGACACCCGGCGTTCCCTCGTAGACATCGACGTAGTGCCGGACCGCGGACACCTCACGCAGGCCCTTTTCGAAGCGTGCCATGTCGGGGGGGTCGAGGAAGGCGCGGCCGGTCAGCCGCTGCCCGTCGACGGTGGTCAGCGCGAACGAGTACACGTCCTCGTCCGGGAACCGGGTCCCGTCGGAGGCGGTGACCAGCGCCTGCGGGTCGTCCGGCACGAGGCCCGGGTCACTGGGGATCCAGGTGCCCGCGGGCCGGTCGCCCCCGCTGGAGGCGGCGATGCTGGGCACCCGCAGGCCGGGGTGGGCGGAGGAGGGCTGCAGACGCAGGTCGCCGTCCGTGGACCACACCCGTCCGCCGATGCGGTCGGCCACCGTCCGCGCCAAGGCCTCGATCCGCTGGTGGTCGCTGTCCTGGACCAGCAGGACCACCGGCTCGCCCGGACGCCGAGCGGGGTCATGGGTGACGAGTTCGGCGAATTCCTCGTCGTCGACGAGCACGTCGCTGCTGTTCGGACGCTTGAGAACCAGCGGGCCGGTGTCCGACCGCTCGACGACGACCGCGTGGGCGCGGGGACCCCAGGGCGCCGCGGCCTCGACCACCTGGCCGCTCCGCTGGGATCCGACCCGGTCCACCACCAGGTTCCATCCGGCGCGTCCGGTCCAGTTCCGCCCCGTGGGCCGCCCGTCGGGGCCGGTCAGGTTCGTCGCGGGCTGCGGGTTGCCGGAGCGGTGGAAGGTGTAGGCGGCGATCGCCGCCAGGCTGGTCGCCCTTCCCCGCCGCGCGGCACTGGCCACCGCCATCAGGGCATCCCGGTACTCCGCCTGCCCCAGAGCCGTTCCGGCGGGCACATGGAACAGTCGCCGGACGATGCCGTCCAGGTCCATCGCCCCGCCACCGAAACGCCAGTCCCCCACGCGGGCGTCGTCCAGTACCGCCAGTGTGTTCACCAGCTGCGGGAACAGCGCGTCGGCGGTGATGCCGGCTCCGAGGGCCCCGGTCAGGACACCGGAGAGCTCGCGGTAGCGCTCGCGGGTCAGGCCGGCGGCGGGCGGTGCCGCGGGCGTACCCGCCGGGATACCGGTGACGGTCCGCAGACGGGGAGCCGGAACCGGCACCGGCACATGCGCCTGCACCCGGTGCGTGCCCTCCACCTGGTCCCACAACGCACGGAACCCCTCGAACGCCTCCTCCTCCGCCCGCACCGCCTCCACCGGATTGACCACACCCGAGAACACCGCACCCGGATCAACCCCGTACAACCGCTGCAACAACGGCAACAACCGCGGCTGGAAACGCGCCACCCACTCCGGCCCACCATTGTTCCGCCGCTCACCCGTGAACGGATCAACCCCCGCATTCGCCCCCAAATACACATTCGTCAACTGAGCGAAGAACTCGAACTCGTCCCGCGACGAATAATTCGGCCCCCGACGCCGCCCGTCCACACCCACCGAGAACAACGGACCATCCGGCCACGCACCCTCCCCCGTCGCCCCGAACACCTCACCAATCAGCCGCCTGTCCGACTCATCAAGCCCGAACTGATGAACCGTGTGCGCCACCTCATGCAACGTCGACGAATAACCGTCCGGCTGGAACGGATGATCCGTCACCACCGACGTCACCCCACCCAGCAGGTTCTCCTCCGCCACACCCGCCGTCCGACCCCCAACCCCCCGCACCCCCTCCCACGACCGACCATCAGCCGTCCGACCCCCCGCCAGACCACGGAACGCACCCAGCGACGTCACCGCCTCACCCCGAGGCACCACCACCACACGCGACCCACCCCTCAACAGCCGCGCCGCCACCCCCGGATCACGCAACACCCGCGCCACCAACGCCCGCACCACACCCCGCGCGGAAACCGGCCGCTCCACACCCACCGGAACCCGCACCATCAAATGCGCCGCGACCTCAGCGAACTCCCCCGCCGACAACCCCCCACGCAACGCATCCACCACCACCGGATCCGCCGCCAACCCCTCAAGCTCAACCGACGACAAACCCCCCAACACCACCCCCCGCTCACCAGCGGACGAAGCAGACAACAACCGCTCGACGAGCGCCCGTGCCGAAGCGGGCTCCGGCACACCGCGCGAGCCGGAGATGCCCGCGGCGTCCGCGGCGTCCGCGGCGTCCGTGGTCTGCGCGGGGGCGCTGTCGGATGCGGTGGCGGGCCGGCGGACCGGCGGCGTGGTCGCGGGCTCCGGACCGTCGGAGAGGAGGGGCTCGGGTGCGCCGGAGGTGGCCTCGGCATCCGTTCGGGGAGCGGGGGTCGCCTCGGGGCCGGCCGAGACGACGGACGGACGGGCGGCCGGGCTCGTGGGACTGCCGGGCGAAGAGGTGACCGTGGTGATCGGGGCGGTGCTCATGTCCGCCCCCGTCAGGTCCTCGACGGCCTGGAGGGTGTCCGGCGGGAGAACCGGTCCGGACCCGTCTTCCGGGCCGGGACGGATTCCGGCGTGGCGCAGGATCTGCCGCAGGGCCGCCATGTCGTTCGCGGTACGGCGCCGGTCGCGCTCGGCGGGTGCGAGGGCCGGGTCGTCGGCGAGCAGCCGGATGTGGAGCGGGTCGGACACGGCGGGGGTGTCCGTCACGGACAGTTCCACGGCACCGGCACCCGGTGAGTGGTCGACGAGGCGCACGTCGACGTGGAGCTGGTCGCCGGACCCCGGCAGGTACGGACCGTTGTTGATCCCGGTGTCCAGCAGGGCGCGCATCCGCTCCTGGAAGTCCTGGCGGGCGTCGGCGGAGAAGCCCGGTCCCGGTGTCACCGGGAGCTCCAGCGTGAGGACCCTCACCCACCTGCCGTCGTCGGTGGGGACGCGCTGCACCGTGGTGCGGCCGGCGGCCCGGTCCTCCCGCACCTCGCCGGGCGTATCCGACGGGGCGTCGTCGGCCGCGGTCGGCAGGTCCACCTGCACAACGGCCGGGGGGACCGAGGCCTGCCGGGACCGCCACTGCTCGGGGCGGGCGGGTTCGGTGTGCGCCGGGTGAGGGGCGGGTGCCGGTGCCGTCCCGTCGGCGGAGGGCGGGGCGGTGGTGCGTGCGTCGCCGGCGGGGGCGGGGTCGCCGGCGGTGTCCGTACGGGCCGTGTCCGCGCCGGCGCCCGCGAGGTGACGGTTCCGCGCGGCCGGGTCGTGGTCGCTGGCGGGAGTGCCGCCCTGGCCGGTGGCCGCCGGGGCCCGTCCCGTGGTGGTGTCCGGTGTCGCGGAGGGTGTTGTCCCCGGAACGTTCGGCGCGGTCAGCCCGTCCGGGTCCGGAAGCGGGCTCGCCGCCGGGGAACGTACCGGGTCCGGCGTCTCGTGGAGGGTGTGGCCGGCCGCGATGTCCGACGTGGTGTCACGGCCGCGCGGCGAAGGCACCGGCGTCGTGGAGGCGGCAGTGGGCGACGTGGACGAGGAGGGCGTCCCACGGCCGCCGGCCGGCGTGGTGTCCACACCGCCGAGCGAGGATGCCGTCGGCATCGGCATCGGCGTCGGCGTCGGCGTCGGGTCGATGGCGCCCGCCTCGGGCGTGGTCAGGGGCGTGGTGCCGAACGGGTGGTCCGGCACTGGGCGACCGGCCCCCGTGTACGGGTCCGCGCCGGTCGTGCCGGGGTACGCGTCCGGCCCCGCGACCGGCGCCGTGCCGGTGCCGGTGGTGTGGACCGTGGACGTGTCCGGATCCAGATACGGATACGGATACGGGTCGGTTCCGGAGCCCGGGACCTCGCTCGTCGAGGTGCCGGTGTGCGTCGCGTGGACGGTGGTCGGGGGAACGACGGGGCGCGGGGGCGGTGTCGGCGTCGGCGTCGGCGTGCCGGTGGCCGTGGCCGCGGTGCTCGAGTCGACGGTGGGCCTCGGTGCGCCGGACGCTCCGCCCCGCGGACCTCCGGCCGGGCCGAGGACGGAGCCCGCGCCGGGCAACGGGTTGTAGACGCCGGACGTGTTGTGGTTGCCGAAGAACTTGTTGTTCAGGTCCTTACTGAAGCGCTCGACCCCACTGCTGATGATCATCTCGCTGACGGCGCTGGCACTGCCGCCCGCGAGGGCCATGGGGTCGAACTTCCACTTGCCGTCGAAGAGGCCGTTCACGATGAACTCGGCGAGGCCCTCGCTCGGCCCCTCGCTGGCGGCGCCGCGGAACGCCTGGCCGCCGAACTGCGCGTACTTGTTGTCACCGAAGTTCTTGAACTGGTGCTTGAAAACGTCCCCGATGTACTTGGAGATGACCGAGCCGAAGAGACCCGCGAAGGCACCCACCGCGGCGGACCTGAGGATGTCCCTCGCGTCGAAGCCGTCCGGGCGCCGTTTGCCGTCGTTGAGGGCGATCATCGCCAGGCGCACGGCGAACGTGGTGAGCGCCTCCTGCACCGCCTCGCTCAGCGCGGGCATGAGGTGCGTCTGGTTGAGCAGACGGTAGAGGGCCATGAGCACGGCCAGCCTGGTGCGGGCCTTGGCCAGGGCGGTCTGGCCGAACGAGAGGCCGCCCGTGAAGAAGGACATCGCCGCGATGATCGCCAGCTGGGCCAGGAGCAGGAAGGCCTCGGCGATGATCTCGTACTTGGACTCCATGATGTTCCTGGAGTGCTTGACGCGGTTGTCCGCGACCTGCCGCAGCTGGGCGGACAGCTCGGACATGGTGTCCGAGCCGCGCGCGTCGGTGATGGTTCCCATCGCCTCCTTGAAGCGTTCCGCCACCTCGGGCGGCAGGGCACCATCCACCTTGCGGACCAGGTCCGTGATGCGATCACGCAGGTCCAGCACTCGATTCCCGTAGTCCTCGTACGGATCACTGCTCTCGTACGCCATGTCCGAGGACCCCTGCAACGGCAGTTCGCCGAGCAGGACGAAGAGGATCCAGCGGACCTCGTCGGGAAATTCGATGCTGTCGCGGATCAACGTCAGTGCTTTCCGCTGCCCTTGTCGCCCACGGCACCGGTCTGCCCCTTCAGCCGGGCGATGTCGTCCATCGCCTGGCCCTGGGCGCCCCTGATGCTCTGGAGCTCCTGGAGGTGGCCCTCCACGATGCCGACGAAGGCATCGCTGATGGCGCCGAGGGCACTGACCACGTACTCGAGGTCCTTCTTGGCCTGCGGTCCCGCCTCCCGGGCGAAGTCGTCGTCGATCCCGTACCACATGGACGTCGGCTGCGTGGCGGCCACGAAGTCACCGGTCATGCCCCGGATGTCCTTGCCGAGTTCGCGGGCCTCCCTGATGAACGACGCGAGCAGCGCGGGATCGGCCTCGAAGGCCTTGCCGTATCCGTACGTCACGCGGTCAGCCCCTCTCTCCGTCTTCGGTGATCTCGTCGCGCAGTCGGTCGCCCGCCCGCCGACGGGCGTCCGCGCCCTTGTCGACCGTGTCCAGCAACGGACCGAAGATGTCGTCCCATTCGACGCCGGAGCCTTCGACGTGGGGCTGGGCACCCGAGGTCTCGGACACAGGGCGGAAGGCTTCCAGCACCATGTGCGCCATGTCGGCCTGAGCCTGGTGGGCGGCCTCGGCCACGGCCGCCGACAGTTGTGCGGCGCCCATGGTGCGGTACTTGCCGTTCAGGAACTTCACCTCACCGAGGTGCCCCTGGGAGTCGACGGTGACCTCCACGCTGCGGTCCTTGGACCGGACCGTCACCGTGGCGGTCCTGAGCTGCTGCTGAGCGTGGTCCACGGCCTGCCTGGTCTCCTCCAGGTGGGCCATGGCCTTGGCCAGCCTTTCCTCGATCGGTTCTGTCATGGCGTGTCTTCCCCTGCTTCCCTCAACGGCCGATCGCCGTAGCGGGGGCGCCGTCCTCGTCGGTGCCCCACACGTCCTCGTCCACGTCGGCCCAGGAGGCCCGTTGGCGGTCGCCGCTCTCCGTCTGCTGCTGCCCGGGTCCGCCCGCTCCGCCCATGGGAGGGGCGAAGGGGGCACCGCCCATCGTGGCGACGTTGTTGCGGCTCGCCGCGGTCACCGTCTCGTCCTGGTGTCCGCCCCGGCCGGCGGAGCGTCGAGTGGTGACGGGCTGGCCGTCGTCGGCCATGGCACGGACCCGTTCGCCCTCGCTGCCCGGTCCGCCGCTGGTCGCCCCGTTGATGCGCGTCCCCATGGGCAGCATCGGCATACCGCCGCCCGCGCCGTTGCCGGCACCCATTCCGTGTTCCGAGGCGTCCGCGGAGTCGAGCAGGTCGTCGTACAACTCCTCCTCGTAACCGAGGTCGCCGTACGACGGCGAGTAGAGGGAGGATCCGCCGCCGGCTCCCGCGCCAGAGGTTCCGCCGGGTCCCGTGGGCAGCGTCTGGCCGGGATCGATGGGCGTGCTGACCGTCGTGCCGTCGGGCCGCTGTGTGGTGACCGTGCCGAGGTCGGGGTCGAAGACGCTGGTGCTCCCGTCGGGGAGCGAGGTGGTGAGCCGGCCGTCCGGACCCAGGGTGGTCGTGCTGCCGTCGCTGTTGGTGATCGACTCCCCCGGCCTCAGGACCTCCGCGGACGTGGAACCGTCGGGGTGCGTGGTCACCACCTCCCCGCTGGGGAGGTCGACGGTCCGGGAGGTTCCGTCCGGGTAGTCCAGGGTCACCGAGCCGTCGGGATTGAGTGTCGTGGTGGCCCCGTCGAGCCCCGGCCCCGAACCACTCGGGAGGTCCAGTCCGCCCGGGAGTCCCGCTCCGGCACCGATTCCGCCCGCCTGGCGCTCGTAGCGCTCCTGGGCCTCGCGCTGCTGCTGCTCGGCACGGCGTTCCGCTTCCTGCTGCCGCTGCTCCTGCTCGGCCTGGAGCCGCTCCTGCCGCTCCTCCGCCGCCTGCTGCTGCTCCTCCTGGCGTGCCTGGTACTCGGACTCCGTCCGGATCTGCCGCTGCTCCTGCTCCTGGCGCCGCTGTTCCTGCTCGGCCTGCAGCTCGTCCTGCTTCTTCTCGGCCTCGCGTTCCTTCTGTTCCTGCTTCTGCTCCTGCTCCGCCTGCTTCTGCTCCTGCTTCTGCTCGGCGGCGGCCTGCTTCTCCTCGACCTCGCGTTCCTTCTGCTCCTGCTTCTCCTCCTGCTCCTTCTCCTTCGCCTCCTGCTTCTGCTCGGCGGCGGCCTGCTTCTCCTCCGCCTCCCGCTCCTTCTGGGCCTGCTTCTCCTCCTGCTCCGCCTGCTTCCGCTCGGCGCGTTCCTCGGCCTCCGCCTGCTTCCGCTCGTTCTCCTGTTCCTTGCGTTCCTGTTCCTTCTTCTGCTGCGCACGATCCAGCGCAGCCTGCTGAGTCAACAACGCCTGCTGCTGGGCGGCCTGAGCTTCCTTCTGCTCCTGCTTGGCCTCCAGCTCGTCCCGCTTGGTCTCGGCCTCCTTCTGCCTCTGTTCCTGCTTCTGCTCCTGCTCCGCCTGCCTCTGCTCCTGCTTCTGCTCGGCGGCGGCCTGCTTCTCCTCGGCCTCGCGTTCCTTCTGGGCCTGCTTCTCCTCCTGCTCCTTCTCCTTCGCTTCCTGCTTCTGCTCGGCGGCGGCCTGCTTCTCCTCGACCTCGCGTTCCTTCTGGGCCTGCTTCTCCTCCTGCTCCTTCTCCTTCGCCTCCTGCTTCCGCTCCGCCTCCGCCTGCTTCTGCTCGGCGCGCGTTTCGGCCTCCACCTGCTTCTTCTCCGCGCGCGCTTCCGCTTCCGCCTGCTTCCTGTCGGCGCGTTCCTCGGCCTGCTTCTGCTTCTCCTCGGCCCGCCTCTCCGCCTCCTCCTTCTCCTTCTTGGCGTCGGCCTTCTCGCGTGCCGCTTGGTCGGTGTTGTACTTCTGCGTCAGGTCGACCGTCTCGGTCTGCACCCTCTTGGGGAACCGCTCGTCGTTGAAGGCGTTCTCGATGTCGATGAGCGCCTGCCGGCCGGCGGTGGCGAGGACGTCCTTCACCGACTTCTGCCATCGCCTGATGGCCTCTTCGCCGATCTTCTTCCACGTCTCCTTCTGCTCCAGCGGCCCGAACGCACGGGCCCCGCCGTAGAAGCCGGGCGATTTGACGTAGTGGTAGCCGCCGCCCACGCCACGAGGGTTGTGAAAGTGTTTGAAGCGGACCTTGGTGATGTTGTGGTACCAGACCTCGTCGGTCACTTCGAGCAGCACGTCGTGGAGCCAGCGCAGCGGGTTGCCCATGTAGAGCTGCCAGGTGTTCCAGGAGCTCCACAGGCGCTGGGCGGCACCCTGTACCTCCCTGCGGAACGCACGCAGGTCGTTGCCGTGGACGGAACCCGCGGACCCCGAGGCGGGGAACTGCTCGCTGTAGGCGTCGTAGTTGCGGGCGAGGGCGTGCACGAGGTCCCGGAAGACGCCGGCCGCCTGTCCCTTCCACGACGCGTCCTGCTTGCCGAGGTCGAACTCCCAGTCCTTGAGGTCGCGGGCACGCTGCTGGAAGAACTGGGCGACGCGGTCGAACGCCTCGGCGTTCATGTCGAAGGACCGCAGGTCGACCACGTCCGCGTCGGTGACCGGCAGGTCGTTCCACGAGAATCCTCGGGTGTTGCCGGTGGCAAGCAGGTGGTTCAGAGCCTCGCCGCCCCCGTAGCTGTACTGCGCCAGGGCCTTGTTGCTCCAGACGGTGTCCTTGGACTGGCCCTGGAAGTCACGGCCGAGCCCGCTGCGGAACTCGCTGCCCATCACCACACCACCGGCCGGGACGTCGAGGCTGGTGGTTCCCAGCAGGGTGACCCTGGCCTTCTTCATCTTGACCTCGGTGTTGACCCCGGCGTCGCCGATGGCCCCCTTCTTGCCCGAGTAGAACGGGACGACGAAGTCGGTGTTCTCGACGCGCCACCCGGAGTTCTGCTGCCGCCACTCCAGCTGGTCGACGGCGTCGACGATGGCGTCGGGGGGATAGCCGTCGTAGTCCGAGAACTCGACCCTCATCAGCGGGATGCTGTCGTTGCCCAGCAGCCGGCCGAACAGCGTTTCACGGGCCGGCATCGTGTAACCCGTCAGGACCTTGACGGCGGTGTGCCAGTAGTCGTCGACGGAGTCTGCCGGGAATACGACGTTGTCGGCCACGTTGGGGGTCCTCCGGGTGACGGGTCAGTGCGGGGCGGGGTGCGACCGGGCGGGCTACGGCGGCCGGGCGGGACGGATCAGTCCTTGTCCTTGCCCCCGCCGGCGCGCTGCCCGCCGCTCAGACCGGACTGGACGTCCTCGAAGACGTCGAGGAACTCCTGGCCGTCGATCTCGACGAGGCTCTTGTTCTGCGCGGTGAACAGCGTGTCGATCGTCGTCTGCAGGTTGTCCACCAGGTCCTTGAACAGCTTGCTCTGCTGTTCGTAGACCTCGATCAGCTCCTCGGCCGTCTTGCCGATGGCCTGGTTCAGCTTCTCGCCCTTGCCGTGCAGGTGCTCCGCCTTGACCATCTGCCCGATGCCGAGCGGCCGCTGGGAGCCGTAGGCCTCGAACTCCTGCTTGCTGGTGATGTCCGTCTGCCTGATCAGAGTGCCCATCGCGGGCCCGAGGACCGGGTCGTCCAGCGCGATCCGGCGCACGTCCTCCTGGAAGGGCAGCACGCGGTTCTCCAGGAACGCCTGGAGACCGGCCTTGTCCATGGCGAGCTTGCCGGTCTTCGGATTCGGGTCTTCTGCCACGGCACGTCTCCTTGAGTCGGGTCACCCGGGCGCGGTGGGGGTGGACGGTCCCCCGCGGGCGGTCAACGGCCGATCTTCACCGAGTCCCACATCTGGGTCAGGGACCGCTCGCTGTACTGGTAGTTCTCCGACACCGACGTCAGCAGGCCCGAGTGCTTGGTCAGCAGCTCCTCCATGGCCTTGACGGCGTTGTCCCAGGCCTGCTGCTTGCGGTCGTAGACATCCCGGTCGTCACCGATCCAGGAATTGCGGAGCGCGTTGAGCTCCATCTCCAGGTTGGAGAGCGTCAGAGCGATCGCCTTGGTCTGACTGATCATGTCGTCGGCGGCGTTGCTCATCTGCGAGTAGTCGACGTAGATGTAGCCGTCCGTGTAGTCACTCATGGTCTGTCCTCGAGTCGCGTCGGATGCGAACGGTGGGGAGTCGGGGCTGCGCGCGGCGGGGGCGTCAGCCGGTCAGCGCGTCGAAGACGGCGTCCGACTGGGCGTACGCGCGGTTGATCTCCTCGTTCGAGGCGCCCTGCTGCTTGCCGTGCTCCGTGAGCGTCTGGTTGAGCGTCTCGATCATGTCCTGGACATTGACGAGGATGACGTCGGCCTTCTCCTCCCACGCGGTCACGAGGTCCCTGAACGCACCACCGTCGCTGCCCTTGTAGTGGGTCATCAGGGTGGTCTTGGTGCCCTCCACGTCCTGGCGGCACTTCATGACACCGGTGAAGGCCATTTCCAGCGCCTGGACACCGTTGCGTGTCGCGGACTCCTCAGACTGCTGCATTCCGTTGACGGCCATCGCCAGCCCTCTCGTCGTTCGGTCCGGGGAGGCAGATGCTATGCACGGCGGACGAGGAGCCCAGCGAATCTGACTTGGCGTCAGGTTGTATCCGCGTTGCTTTTCTTCTCCCCCCAGGCGCAGCGCGGGGAGGTCACCTGCGCCCGGCCGGTCTCGGCCGCCTCGGGATGCAGGTCCGGGCCGGACGGAAGCATCGCCAGCATCAGTGCCGGTATCGCGTTGCGGGTCACGTCCTGGTACCCGAACGCCTCCACGGCCTCCTTGGTGGACAGGCGGTACTTCACCCCCGTCTCGGTGACGAGGTACACCGTGCCGCCCACGTCGCCGCCGGCGGCACCCACGGCACGCACCAGGGCGCCGCGTCCCGGCGGCACCGTGACCCGGTCCACGGGCAGGCAGGCGGCGGAGGACACCCCGGAGGCGTGCTGGGCGACCGGGCCGAGGCCCTGGGTGGCGGCCAGGGAGACACCGACGCGCGTGCCGTCCCCGGCCGGGGTCACGAAGGCGCAGGGCGTCCGGTCGCCGGGAACGGCCACGGCCTTCGGAGGGCTCTTCGGGAATGCTCCCGGGCCGGCCGGCGTCCCGGTCGTCGCGGCCACGTTGCCCTGGAGTACCTCCGAGTTGAGCGGCAGGGGCTTGGGCGCCGCTCCGCCGTACGCCTTCTCGCGGGTGCGCGGGTCACCGAGCAGCAGGGCGAGTTCGGTGGCGGTGAGCGGCGCGAGACCGTCCTCGCGCAGGACGTAGTGGCGTTCCTCGGCGCCCGGCACGGCCAGGACGAAGACCTGGCCGACGGTGGTTCCGGCGCCGCCGAGGCTCCGGCCGGGCGTGCCCAGGCCGGGGATGTCGGGCGGGGCGAGGTCCGGTCCCGCCGGCAGGGCGTTGAGGAAGGCGGCCGACACGGGAACGGGCCGCACGGAGGCGTACCCGAGGGCCTCCTCGGCCGCGGCCTCGGTGTCCAGCCGCAGCCGGCTGCCCTGCCAGAGCAGGTACTCGGTACCGTCCGGGGCGGCGACCAGCAGGCCCTCGTCCGCACCGAGACTCTCGCCGTCCGTGTCGTGGGCGACCGCGAGCGTGGTGGTCACGCGGTCGACGGCGCCGGACGCCTTCATCGTGTGGGTGGCGCACACCTGCCAGGGGGAGTCGGACAGGTCACCGGCGGCGGGCAGGTCGTCGGGCGCGCCCGGTATGCCCACCGGTGTGCCGCGCGGTGTGCCCTTGAGGGATGAGGAGCCCACCGTGGTGGTCTCCAGACCGGCGCCGCCGAGCAGCCGGGCGGAGGCGTAGTTGCGCACCGGGCGCAGTCTGCCGTCGAGGTACAGGTACCGGGTTCCGGTGTTCTTGTCGACGATCAGGCCGCCGGAGGTGCGCCAGGAGTCCTGCTTGCCGGGGCTGATCAGCCCTATGACGAAGGCTCCGGCGGCCACCAGTACGGCGATGATCACGCCGATGGCGATGCCGCGGTTCGTGCGCCCCTGGGGGCTCTCGGGTGCGTCCGGGTCGGAGCGCAGCATGCTCGAGGTCAGCCTGCCCATCAGGAACATGTGGGCCTGGACCTGGTCGCGTTTGTTCTGCATGGGCTCGTGAGTCCTTGGAATCGTGCGGTGCGGGCGGGCGTCAGGCGTTGAGGGCGCGCAGCCAGCCGAAGACGCCGAGCACCCACAGGGCGAGCGGCAGCATGCTGATGGCCATGGCGGAGTGGAGGAGTTCGGCGGCACGGCCCCAGTAGGGCACCAGCCGTCGGCCCGGCACGGTCCAGGAGGCGATGGCCAGGGCGGCGGCGACCGCGACGAGTCCGGCGGCCAGCAGCAGGCGTGCGGCGGGGCCGGCCGAGCCCGCCGTGTCCTGGACGAGCAGCGCCCCGCCCCAGACGCCCGCGGCGACCAGTGACAGGCGCTGCAAGGTGTTGCCCAGCCCCCGGCTGTGCAGCACCAGCAGCACCGACAGGGCCGACATGGTGAGGACGGCGGGCAGGGCGGGCCGGTGGGAGAGCCCCAGCAGGCAGGCTCCGCACACCGCCGCGGTGGCCGCGTACAGGCCGGTCATCCAGCCGTCCGCGGCCACGGTGCGGCCGGCCACCACGGACGGGGAGTGCGGCTCGATGCCCTCCTGCAGCTGCTGCGCGTTGGTGGGCAGAGGAGGCATGCGCATGCCGGAGAGCCGGAAGGACATCGAGGGCACGAACGCGCCGAAGAGGACCGCGGCGAGCGCGACGAGGGCCGCCACGTGGTGCGGGCCGAGATCGGTGGCGATCATCAGCGCGCCGGCGCCCACCGCCGCGACGGCGACCACCACCACGGCCAGGAACAGGGCGGCGCAGGCCGCGACGGCGGCGACGGCGATCATGGCGCCGCCCGCCGCGGCCGCGCCGGCGGCGAGCAGCCGGGACCCCAGCACCTCGTAGTGGTCGGGTCCGCCGAGGCTGCCCCCGGGAAGCAGCCAGCCGACGGCGGCGAAGTAGGGCGCGGCGGCGAAGCCCAAGGCCGCGCCCGCCTCGGCGTCGCCGACGGCACGGCTGGCCGAACCGGCGCCGGCGAGCAGCAGCAGGCCCGCCGCCGCTGCCGCGAGGGCGCGCAGGTGCGCGGGGGGACCGGGCAGGGCGAGCACCGTCAGCCCCGCCGCGAGCACGAGGACGAGCAGGCCGAGCAGGACCCGGCGGGACACGGACACGCTCCAGCCGAAGGGGCGGTCCTGCATGGTGTCGGCGATGCCGTCGACCAGATCGTCCAGGACGACCTCGGGCAGGGCGTCGGTGCGGGGACGCAGGTAGAGCGTCTCGCCGTCGAGCAGTCCGAGCGAGCCGAGGCTCGCGCCCTCCTCGAAGGGCGGCCCGCCCAGGCGTTGCAGCACCCAGCCGCCGTGCTCCAGGCCTTCTTCGGCGAGGCCGTCGCCGGCGTAACTCACGAGGGTGGGGAGGAGGTCGACGACCGGCACGTCGGAAGGGACGGCCAGATCGACGGACTTCGCCGGCGCGTGCACGGTGACACGGCACAGGCCTGACGTGGTGGTGTCGGTCATGAGGGAGAACTCACGCTTCGTTCGTCGGGAGACACTGGTCTCCGGCGGATCGATCGTTGGACGTGTGCGCGCATCGGGCTGCACACTGCATGCTGAACCGGTTCCTCGCGTACATCCGTCCGAGCGAACCGTGAGACGGATCGTAGACTGCTCGCGGCCGGTGAGGTTTCAGCCCGGTGTCCGGTCACGACAGTGCCCGCCGCCTCTTCCGCGTGCCTGAATTCGCGTGCCGTCCCCCCGCGTTGTCCCCGGGCGGCGTCCCTCGTTCCCTGTATCCGTGTCGCGCCGGGTCCGTCCCGGGCAGCAGTCCGAAGGAGAGCGCTCCTTGAGTACCGTCCTGTTCCGCAGGCCCGCGCGTCGACGCGGACCGGACATGCCCGACGGGGAGATGAGCCTCCAGGAGCCGCCCACGCTTCCGGAGGTGACACCCGACAGTTCCGCGGTGTGGAACTACCTGCCGATGGCCTTGATGTCGGTCTCCATGATGCTGATGTACATGCGGCCGGGCGGCTCCCGCAGCGGCACGTTCATCTATCTGGCACTCGGGATGATGGTGGTCTCGGCGGGGGCCATGGTGCTGGGGCAGTACGTGCGCCGCAGCAGTGAGCGCAAGCAGCGCCTCAAGGGCGAGCGCCGGGACTACCTGCGCTACCTGCGCGAGGTCCGGCGCAAGGTGCGTGCCGCGGTGGCCGAGCAGCAGCGGGCCCTGGCCTGGCGTCATCCGGCGCCCGGGGCGCTGTGGTCGCTGGTGGGCACCAGCCGTCTGTGGGAACGCCGGCCCGCGGACGAGGACTTCGGCGAGGTGCGGGTCGCGGTCGGCGGCCAGAAGCTGGGGCTGCGGCTCGCGCCCCTGTCGACCGCGCCGGTGGAGGACCTGGAACCGTTGAGCGCCCATGCGCTGCGGAGTTTCATCCGCGCGTACTCCACCATTCCCGACCAGCCCATCGCCGTGTACCTGAGGGCGTGGTCCCGGGTGCTGTTCCGGGGCGAGGCGGAGCGGATCCGCGCGCTGGCCCGGGCCATGGTGACGCAGCTGGCGGTGGCGCACTCCCCCGAGGACCTGTGGATCGCGGTGTGTGCCTCGGACGGGCGGCGCGCCGAGTGGGACTGGACGAAGTGGCTGCCGCACAACCTGCACCGGGGGGACGAGGACGGGGCCGGCGCGGTGCGCATGACCGTCGCCACGGTCAACGAGCTGGAGGTCCTGCTCGGCCCGGAGTTCACCGAGCGGCCGGCGTACGATCCGGACGCGCAGACCGGGCGTGAAGAACCGTACGTGGTGATCGTGCTGGACGGTGCCGTGGTTCCGGCGGGCCACCGCATGGACGGGCCCGGGTTCCGCAACGCCGTCGTGCTCGACCTGGACGAGGCGCTGGCCTGGAGGCCCGGTCGGGCGACCCTGCGGCTGGATCTGGCGGAGGAGGACCTGCGGCTGGTCCGCACCGACCGGGAGCGCAAGGAGCAGTTCTCCACGCTCGGGCGGCCGGACGGGACGGACGTCGCCACGGCCCGGTCGCTCGCCCGGCGGCTGGCCCCGTACCGGATGGGCGTGGGCCAGGAGTCGAGCGAGCCCATGGCGTCGGACACCGAGCTGACGACGCTCCTGGGCATCGTCGACCTGCACCGCCACGATCCGCCCGCCCTGTGGCGCCGGCGCACCGGCGCGGAGCGGCTGCGGGTGCCGATCGCCGTGGGCCCGGGCGGGACGCCCATCGAGCTGGACATCAAGGAGTCGGCCCAGGGGGGCACCGGCCCGCACGGCATGCTCATCGGCGCCACCGGATCGGGCAAGAGCGAACTGCTGCGGACGCTGGTGCTGGGGCTGGCGCTGACCAATTCCTCGGAGACGCTGAACTTCGTCCTGGTGGACTTCAAGGGCGGTGCGACCTTCCTGGGCCTGGACGAACTTCCGCACACGTCCGCCGTGATCACCAACCTCGCGGACGAGGTGGAACTGGTCTCCCGGATGCAGGACGCGCTCCACGGCGAGCTGGTGCGCCGGCAGGAGCTGCTGCGGTCCGCGGGGAACTACACCTCGGCGCTGGAGTACGAGAGGGCGCGCGCGGACGGGGTGCCGCTGGCGCCGCTGCCGAGTCTGTTCGTCGTCGTCGACGAGTTCAGTGAACTGCTCGCCGCCCATCGCGAGTTCATGGAGCTGTTCGTGATGATCGGGCGGCTCGGGCGCAGCCTCGGCGTGCATCTGCTGCTCGCGTCGCAGCGCCTGGACGAGGGACGGATGCACCAGCTGGAGTCCCACCTGTCCTACCGCATCGGTCTGCGCACGTTCTCGGCCATGGAGAGCCGCGGGGTGCTGGGGGTCCCGGACGCCTACGAGTTGCCGCCGACGCCCGGCAGCGGCTACATCAAGACCGGCGTGGAGGCACTGACCCGGTTCCGGGCGGCCTATGTGTCCGGCCCCTACCGGCGGCGCAGCGGTTCGGTCAACCAGGCGCGGGTGGCCAGTCAGGTGGTGCCCTGGACTGCGGACTGGGTGGTGCCCCGGCAGACGCCCGACCTTCCTCGGGCCGAGCCGGAGGGCCCGGCCGGGGAGGAGGACGACGGCCTGTCGCTGCTGTCGGTGGCCGTGGAGCGGCTGCGGGACGCCGGGCCGGCCGCCCACCAGGTGTGGCTTCCGCCGCTCGGCGCGCCCGCGACCCTGGACGAACTGCTGTCCCCGCTCGCCCCGCACGCGGAGTACGGGCTGACCTGCGACCTCTCCCGGCGGGGGCAGCTCGTCGCGCCCGTGGGCATCGTCGACCGGCCCTTCGACCAGCGCCGCGAGGAGCTGCTGGTGGATGTGTCCGGAGCCGGTGGCCATGTCGCCGTCGCGGGCGGTCCGCAGAGCGGCAAGTCGACACTGCTGCGGACGCTGATCACCTCGCTCGCGCTCACGCACACGCCGCGCGAGGTGCAGTTCTACTGCCTGGACTTCGGCGGCGGATCCCTCGCCGGGCTGGCGGGCCTCCCCCACGTGGGCGGGGTGGCGGCCCGCATGGACACCGAGCGGGTGGGCCGGGTGATCTCCGAGATCACCGCGCTGCTCGCCCACCGGGAACGGTTCTTCCTGGAGCACGGCATCGACTCCATGGCCTCCCTGCGGCGGCGCAGGGCGGCCGGGGAGTTCCCCGACGAGCCGTACGGCGACGTCTTCCTGGTGATCGACGGCTGGTCCACCGTGCGGCAGGACTTCGACCAGTACATCGGCACCTTCAACGCGGTGGCCGGCCGCGGCCTGAACTACGGCATCCACCTCGTCGTCACCACCTCCCGCTGGGTGGAACTGACCGCCACCGTCCGCGACCAGGCCGGCACCCGTCTGGAGCTGCGCATGGGGGACGCCATGGACTCCGGCATCGACGTGCGCAAGGCGGCGGGCGTGCCCCGTGTCCCCGGACGCGGCCTGACCCGCGACTCCAAACTCCACTACCTCGCGGCGCTGCCGCGCGTGGACGGGCGGCCGGAGGCCGAGGACCTGTCCGAGGGCATGGCCGATCTCGTCGCCCGGGTGCGGGAGCACTGGGCGGGGCCGCCCGCCCCGCCCGTGCGGACGCTGCCGACGCTGCTCCCGGCGGGCGAACTCCCGCCCGTCGAGGGGGACCTGCGGGTACCGCTCGGCGCCGAGGAGGAGTCCATGGGCACCCTGTGGCACGACTTCGCGGCCACCCCGCACCTGATCGTCGTCGGCGACACCGAGAGCGGCAAGACCAACCTGCTGCGCCTGATGGCACGGGCGATCACCGAGCGCTACACGCCGGCCGAGGCCCGGATCATGGTGGTCGACTACCGGCGCACCCTCGTGGAGTCGGTACCGGAGGAGTACCGGCTCGGCCACGCCGTCACCGTCGACGCGCTCAAGGAGCTGGTCCAGGGCGCGGCACGGGCGGTCCGCACCCGGCTGCCCGGACCGGACATCACACCGGCCAGGATGCGGCTGCGCGACTGGTGGACCGGACCGAGGCTGTTCATCCTGGTCGACGACTACGACATGGTCGGCGGCGGCGGTCCACTGAACCAGCCGTTCGAGCCCTTGATGGACCATCTGGCGCTGGGGCACGAAATAGGCATGCACGTGGTGGTCGCCCGTTCGGCGGCCGGAGCCGGACGGGGCCTGAACGAACCGCTGCTCAGGCGGCTGCTGGAGGTCAACACGCCGGGCATCCTGCTGTCCTGCCCGCCGACCGAGGGCTTCCTCTTCGGCAATGTCAAGGGCCGCAACCTGATTCCGGGCCGCGGCACGCTCGTCACCCGGCGCAAGAACGTCGACGTCCAGACGGCCCTGATCGACGCGGAGGGCTCATGAGGGCTCTTCCCGCCCCGCGGGCGGCCGGCGGACGGTGGCTACTGTGCCGGCCGCCAGCCCCTGGCCTTGCCCAGCGGTACGACGACCATGGCCGCGCCGATCAGCAGCACCACGCACAGTGCCCCGCCGCCGAGGAGCAGGGCCCGGTCGCGGGTGCCCCCCGCCGTGGTGTGCGGCATCCGCGCCGGTTCGGGCCGGGCCTCGGCGTTCGCCCGGGTCGTGGGCAGCACCGCGGTGAGTCCGGCGTAGGCGTCCAGCCGCGGGACGCTGTCGGGATAGGCGGCCTCCTGAAGCCTGCGGGCCACTTCGGCGGCGGAAAGACCCGGGAGGTAGGACCGTACGAGGGCGGCGGCTCCGGCGACATGCGCGGCCGCCAGCGAGGATCCCGAGCCGAGGAAGTGTCCGTCGCCCTCGACCCCGATGCCGACGACCGCGTCGCCGGGGGCGGAGAGGTCCGGGGCGAGTGCGCCGGGGGCGGCCTCGGGCCGGGTGCCCGCCGGACCGTGGTCCACGACCGACACCACGTCGGGGACGCGGGCCGGCCAGTAGGCACGCGGGCGGGTGTCGGGCCTGCCGTCCGCGCCCTGGGGGGCGACGTCGGGTGCCGCGGGTGCGACGACGAGCGCGTCCTTGTCCAGGGCGTACGCGACGGCGTCGGCCAGGTCCTCGCCGTCCCCGGTCAGGACCTGGCCGACGTAGACGACACCGGCTCCCTCGTCGGCGGCGGTCCGGATGCCCTGGGCGATTCGCGCCGCGTCCGGATTGCCCAGGGCATCCGTGCCGCGCAAGGCGAGGATCTCGGCGCCGGGCGCGACGCCGGTGACGGTTTTGGGGCCGGTGGCCGCCGCGGCGATGAGCCCGGCGGCGAAGCTCCCGTGTCCCACGCAGTCCTCACCGGCCTCGCCGACGGCAGTGACCCGGCCCTTGAGGGCGGGTGTCCGCGCAGCGACACCGGTGTCGATCACGGCCACGGTGACACCGGCGCCCCGCGACAGCTGCCACGAACGGGGCAGTTGGAGGGCCTGGTGGGTCCAGGGGAGCAGTTCGGCCGTCTTGGTGGAGGCGGTGGCACAGGTGTCGTCCACCGCCATGCGCAGGCGCAGCGGGGGCAGGGGCACCGGCTCGCCGTCGGCAGCGGCAGGCGGGGCGAGTACCAGGGCAGGAACAGCGGCGACCGCCGCGAGCGCCATGGCACGACGGCAACGGTCGTACGGCATGGGGCAGATGATATGGGAAGCGGCGGTGGAGGCGGGCCGGTCCCGGCACCACCGGGAAATCAGGAGGGGCGAGCGTGTCACGGCAAGTTCTGACGGTGGGCCAGGGGGAGGCGGACGGGTTCCGGACCATCGGCGAGGCGCTGGCCGCTGCACGCACCGGTGCGGTCATCCAGGTCGGGCCGGGCCGCTACCCGGAGAACCTCACGGTACGGACCCGGGTCACGATCGTGGGCGCCGGCGACCCGGGCGGGGTGGAGATCTGCCCGCGGCGCGGCACGGCGCTCACGCTGGTGGCCGACGCCGTGATGCTCACCGACCTGGTGCTGCGCGGCGGCAGCGACGACGTGGCCGTCGTGGACGTACCGCGCGGGCAGGTGGCGATGGAGCACTGCTCGGTCATCGGTTCCGGCTGGACGGCGCTGCTGGCGCGCGAGAGCGGATCACTGGCGATGCGCGGCTGCCGGATCACGAACCGGGAGGGCGCCGGCGTCGTGGACACCTCCGGCGCGCCGAGCGTCATCGAGGACTGTGTGCTGGAGAACCTGGGCACCTCGGCCGTGGTACTCGGTGAGGGCGCCCGGTCCACCGTCCGCGGCTGCCGTATCCGCGACGCCCGGGGCAACGGCGTCCTGGCCAACGGTGAGGCACAGGGTGTCGTCGACGCGTGCGACATCGCCGGCACCGACAAGCCCGCCATCGCCCTGGAGGGAAGCAGCACCACGCACGTGACGGGCACCACGGTCCACGACTGCGCGGTCGGCGTCTATCTGACCAGTTCCTCGCGCCCCACCCTGGAGGACGTCGCGGTCTCCGGCACGTCGGGGCCGGGTTTCGCCCTGTCCGCCGGAGCCGATCCCCTGCTGCGCCGTTGCTCGTCCAGCCGGAGCAAGGGGCACGGGCTGATCGTGTCCGAGCGCTCGCGCGGCACGTTCGAGGACTGCGAGTTCACCGGTTCGGCCGGCCCCGCCATCACGGTCACGGACTCCAGTTCCCCGTCGTTCCTGCGCACCACCGTGAGCGACTGCGCCGATCCGGTGGCCGCGGTCCAGCTGGAGGAGAGCGCGACCGCCGAGTTCGACCGGCTCGAGGTGACGGACGCCGCCGGCAGCGGGGTTCTGGTGTCCTCCCACGCCAATCCCCTGATCCGCAGGGTGCGGGTGACCGGGGCGGGGCGCTGCGGCGTCGAGGCCCGCGAGGAGGGCCGGGGGCGGCTGGAGTTCTGCACCGTCGAACGCTCCGCCGCCGCCGGACTGCGCATCGCCGACGGCGCCCGCACCCAGCTCGACGACGGCGTGCTGCGCGACTGCGGGGAGGCCGGTGTCCTCGTGGGCCGCGAGGCGGTCGCCACGGTGCGCGACACCCAGGTCGAGGGCTGCGGCTCCTCCGGAGTCGTGGTCGAGGACGGCGGGGAGCTGTCCCTGACCCGCGTGGGGGTCGGCGGAGCCGGGGCGCACGGAGTGCTCCTGGCCGCGGGTTCCCGCGGCGAGGTGAGGTCGTGCGAGATCACGGGCAGCCTCGGCGACGGCATCCGCGTGGACACCACCGAGGCCGTGGCCGTCACCGCGTGCAAGGTGCGGGACAACCGGGGCGCGGGCCTGACCCAGTCACGGGCCGGGGACCGGCTGGAGGTGCTGGACCTCACCAGTACGGGCAACGCCATGCCGGACGCCTGGGGTGCGGAGGTCACCGCCGCGGCGCCGGGGACGGCCGCGGGGAAGAACTCCTCCGCCTCGGGCCCGCACGATCCTCTGGAGGAACTGGAAGGTCTCATCGGGCTGGACGGCGTCAAGAAGCAGGTGCGGACGCTGGTCAACCTCAACCAGCTCGCGCAGCGGCGTCAGCGGCTCGGCATGCCGGTGCCCTCCATGAGCCGCCACCTGGTGTTCGCGGGCCCGCCCGGCACCGGCAAGACCACCGTGGCCCGCCTGTACGGCTCGATCCTGGCCCAGCTCGGCGCGCTGCGGGACGGACACCTGGTCGAGGTGTCGCGGGCCGATCTGGTCGCCCAGGTCATCGGCGGTACGGCGATCAAGACCACGGAGGCGTTCATGAAGGCGCTCGGCGGTGTCCTGTTCATCGACGAGGCCTACACCCTCACCACGGGCGGCTCATCGAACGACTTCGGCCGGGAGGCCGTGGACACACTGCTGAAGCTGATGGAGGACCACCGCGAGGACGTGGTGGTGATCGCCGCCGGCTACTCCACCGAGATGGACTCCTTCCTCACGTCCAACCCCGGCCTGGCCTCGCGTTTCACCAGGACCATCGAGTTCGGCAACTACTCCGTCGAGGAGCTGGTGACGATCACGGAGAGCATGTGCCGCTCCCACCAGTACGAACTCGGCCCCGGTACCACCCAGGCCCTGGCGGCGCACTTCGAGGCGATGGAGAAGGGTGCCACCTTCGGCAACGGCCGTGCGGCACGGCGGGTGTTCGAGGAGATGGTGGACCGTCAGGCCGTCCGGCTGGCGACGATGGCCGAGCCCGCCGAGCGCGACCTGACGCTGCTGCTGCCCGACGACGTCGACGAGTCCGGGGCCGAGCAGCAGACCCAGGCCGAGGACCGGCAGACGATGCTGGCGCGGCTGGAGGCGATGGTGGGGCTGCACGCGGTCAAGCACGAGGTGACCGACCTGGTCAGCCTGCTCACGACGGCCAGGCAGCGGGAGGCCGCGGGGCTGCCCACCCCGCGGATCAACCAGCACCTGGTGTTCTCCGGGCCGCCCGGCACGGGCAAGACGACCGTGGCCCGTCTGTACGCGGGACTGCTGACCGCCCTGGGCGTGCTGCCCCGCGGCCAGCTCGTCGAGGTGGCGCGCGCCGACCTGGTGGGGCGCTACGTGGGTCATACCGCGCAGCTCACCAAGGAGGTGTTCCAGAGCGCGCTGGGCGGTGTGCTCTTCATCGACGAGGCGTACACGCTCACCCCCGAGGGGGCGGGGTCCGACTTCGGGCGCGAGGCGGTGGACACGTTGCTGAAGCTGATGGAGGACCACCGTGACGAGGTGGTCGTGATCGTCGCGGGTTACACCGACGAGATGCGCGGGTTCCTGAGTTCCAACCCGGGTCTGGCATCACGTTTCTCGCGGTTCGTGGAGTTCGAGAACTACTCCACCGACGAGCTGCTCACGATCATGGAACGGCATGCCGAGGACTCGGGATACACCTGCCCGCAGGCCACGGTGGAGGCGCTGCACACGTACATCGACGCCGTCCCCAGGGACCGTGCGTTCGGCAATGCCCGGCTGGCACGGCAGTTGCTGGAGACGATGATCACGCGCCAGGCCCGCAGGCTGACGGGGGTCGAGCAGCCGAGCGTGGACGACCTGCGGACGCTGCTGCCGCAGGACCTGCCCGTTCCCGGATCGAGGGTGAGCGGCTGACGGAGCACCGGGAGGGGCGCGGGGCGCGGTGGCGCGCGGGGGACACACCGGCCGCCGGCCCGGAACGCAGCGGGGCGCCGTTCTCCCTCACATGACGTCGGTGACGTCGGTGAGGGAGAGGCAGGCCCACACCACGTGCCGGCCGTTCTTCACGTAGTTGCCCCAGTTCTCGGACAGGGCGTCGGTCAGGCGCAGGCCCCTTCCCCCTTCGGCGAGGCCGTCGTCGTCGGAGGTCCAGCGCTCGCGGACGACGTCGAGGTCGAACCCGGGACCGCCGTCCCACACCTCGATCCTCAGCCGGTCCGGCTCGCCCCGCTCGCCCCGCACGAGGTGGACGTCCAGACAGACGGGGGCGTGCCCGTGCCGGACCCCGTTGGTGACGAGTTCGCTCGTCACCAGGGTGGCCTCGTCGATCAGACCGGGGGCACGCCACTCGCTGAGCCGCTCGGCGACGTGGGCTCGCGCGGCTCGTGCCACCTCGGCCGTCGGGGGGAGGCGGCGCGCTCCGGTCGCCTCGGGCGGCGGAGAGGTGCGAGTGATGGTCAGTGTCGTCTTCATGGAAGTGCCCTCGCGATTCGGCCCGATGGGGCGGCGGCCCAGCCGAATCAGCTGTCGGCCCGCCGGGCGGTACAACAGAAGGGAAAGACGCCACTGCGATCCGGTACGCGGCAGGCGTCGGTGCGGATCCGCGGGGACAGCTCGTACCTCGGGTGACTGCTCCGGTGCGTTACCCGCGCTTCCTCGGCCGGGTTCGCGGAGGGGCCGTCAGTGGGTGACCGCCAGGACCCAGCGGAGCTGCTGCGCGAGCGTCCTCCCGGCGGGGAGGGTGTGGTCGAGGACGGCGCCGCCGATGGTGAACGCCCAGAACTCGTTGATCCGGAGTTCCTCGATGCGTTGGGCACTGTCGACCGAGCCGACGTTGACCACCCGGAGCCCGTCGACCTGGGCGATGGCGTGGAGGAGTGCGTCGGGGTCGCCGGCGTAGCGGTAACCGTGCAGCGCCACGCCGTTGACGTCCGGCAGCGCGCCGACCTCGCGGGCCTGACGGACGATGCCGTCGACCGTGCCGTGGAGGCGTCCCGGCTCGGTGGTGAGGTCGCCGACCGCGGGGTAGTAGCCGATCCCGGTTCCCCGGAGGATCTCGCGGACCGTCGTGGTGTGCACACCGCCGATGAGGAGCGCGGCCCCCAGTTCGACCGCCAGGCCGGCGGCCTCGCGCTCAGCGCTCTCATGACCGCCGGCCACCTCGATGACAAGCTTTCTTCCGTCGCCCACGATCCGGCGTCCCAGGCGGCGGAGGGCACTCGGGGGATGACCGGTGTTCTTGAAGCCGACGTAGGGAAGTTCCTCCGCCGTGAACGTCCGGGCGACCTCGTCGTACACCTCGAAGGCTCCCGGAACCGTGGCCTCGTCGTCGGTGAGCATGAACTGGGTAATGATCACGTGCAGCCCGTTCTCTCTCGACGTCACACGCTGTGCGCCAGTGCAGTTGTGTGCGGCGCCACGCCAAAGATGGAACACATGCAACTGAATGCAGTGATACGAAAGCGGCGCCGTCAGGAGCGCGCCCCCGGGGATGCGGGACAGGTGCGGACGGGCGCACATCCCCGGGAGCGGCCGGACGGCGCGCCGGTACTACTTGGCGGGCAGGGCGACGACGGGGAAGTCGATGTCCGTGCGAGCTACGGAGTTGAAGTAGTTCGTGAAGACGTTCAGGGCGACGTTGGCGACGATCTCGCCGATCTCACCGTCGCCGTACCCGGCGGCACGCACCTCTTCGAGGTCCTGGTCGGAGACGAAGCCGCGGGTTTCGATGACGGCCTTGGCGAACGTCAGAGCGGCCTGCGTCTTGAGGTCGGACGCCTGACCCTGGCCCGCGGTCTTGAGGTCGTCGCCGTTCACGTCGGCGCGCTCACCGAGGACGTGGTGGGCGGCGTAGCAGTACTCGCAGGAGTTCTCCACCGCGGCGACGAGGGCGATCTGCTCGCGGACGGCGCCGGACAGGGCGCCCTTGGAGAGGGCACCGCTCTGGGAGAGGTAGGCGTCGAGGACGGCCGGCGACACGGCCATGGCGCGCATCATGTTCGGCGTCACACCGAGAGCGCGCTCGACCTTGTTCAGCAGCGACTTGGCCGTGGGCTCAGCGGTTGCCGGGTCGACGACAGAAAGGCGGGGCATGGGTGGTCCTTACCTAGCAGGGTCTTTGCGCCAACGTTGTTTGGCACTGCCAACATAGATTGGCAGTGCCTACTATGGCAAGTACGGATCCCTGTCGGAGAGTGTTATGACTGAGACTGACGTTCCGGGCACACCGCCCCACGAGCAGCTGATGGTGGGCATCACCCGCCTCGGGCAGGCGCTACGCATCAGCAGCTACCGCAACGCGGGCCCCTACCGCCTCTCCCCGCTGCAGGCGGACATCATCGTGCTGCTGGCCGGTGATCTCCGGCCCCGACGCCTCAATGACGTGGCGGCCTCGCTCGCGTCGACCCCTCCGACGATCAGCGACGCGGTGAAGACCCTCACCGCGAAGGCGCTCGTCGATCGGCGCCGCGACACCTCCGACGCGCGCGCCGTGTCCCTGACCCTCACGCGGGCCGGCGAGGCGGAGGCCGAGCGCCTGGCCCGGCTGCCGGCGGAGTTCGCCGAGGCCATGTCGTCCCTCGCGCCGGAAGATCTCGCGGCCATGCTCCGCGGCATGAGCGGCATGATCAGGTCACTGCAGGACCAGCGGGCCATCCCGGTCACCCGCATGTGCCTGACCTGCTCCCACTTCCGCCCCCAGGCCCATCCGGGCAGCGACAAACCGCACCACTGCGCGTTCGTCGACAACGCCTTCGGCGACGGTGAACTGCGCCTGGAGTGCCCCGATCACCTGAATCCCTGAACCGTGTCCGGGTCAGGGGAGGTGGGGGTGCGGAACCTGCGGGGCGTCCGGGACGGCGGGGTCGTCGGCGACGAGAAGGAGAAGGGCCGCCCGCCGGGCCCCGAGGGAGCGGACCTTGTGGGGTGTGGTGGCCTTGAAGTAGGCGCAGTCCCCCGGGTCGAGGGTGATGCTGTGCGAGGGGAGGATGAGTTCGACCTGTCCCTCGTGGACGAAGACGAACTCCTCGCCGGGATGGTCACGGAAGGGGACGTGGTCGGCGTCGAGCGGGGGGTAGAGCATGAAGGGGGTCATGCTCTTGGTGCCGGCCTGGAGCGCTATCCCCTCGTAACGGGTGCCGGGCTCCTCGTCGGAGGTGAGCGCCTGGCGCTCCCCCGCCCGGGTGACGGTGACCTCGGCGAGTTCCTCCGCATCGGCGAAGAGGTTGTCCAGCGGGACGTCCAGGGCTTTGGCGAGCGAGGCGCAGACGGCGATCGACGGGACACTGCGACCGCGCTCGACCTTGGACAGGTAGCTCTTGGTGACGCCGGAGCGCTCGGCCAGCGCCTCCAGCGTCATGAGCCGTTCCTTGCGCAGTTGTCGTACACGGTTGATCACTGAATGACTTCCCTTCACATGTCCCACGGTCGGGCACCGGCCGGCCGGGCCTCAGTATGTCGCGAGGCGCCCCGCCGGTCGGTGAAGCCCCGGCATCCCGTCACCAGGACCCGCCCTTGCGGGATGACACATTGTGTCTTATGGTGAACAACGTTTCCTGAAAGTGTATTTCAGGCCATCCTCATGAGGCGATATCAGGCCACACACCGGTGCGGCATCGCGGGGACCGGACGAGGGAGGCATGCATGACGCAGGGACCGCTCACCACGCGGGCCGGTGTCCCGGTGACCGACGACCAGCATCGCGAGCCCGCGGGCGGCGGCACCCTGGTGCTCGTTCACGACCAGCTCCGCGTGGAGCGATGGATGCCGGGGCGCGCGGTGCGCGTCCGTGGTGCCGGTGCCCGCGGCACCTTCAGGGTCACCGCCGACGTCACGCGGTACACCCGGGCCGGGTTCCTCTCGGAGACGGGCAAGGAGACCGAGGTCTTCCTGCGGTTCTCGGCGGCGTGCCGGCGGGGCCCCGCGGACACGGCCGGTGACCTGCCTGTCGTCACGGTGAGACTCTGCACCGAGGAGGGCGACCACGACCTCGTCGGCAACAACGACCCGTACACCTACCAGTGGGACAACGAGGCCGGCCAGGCCTTCTGGGTCAAGTACCACTTCCGCACCGGCCGGAGCACGCACAACCCGACGACCGACGGGGCGGGCGTCCTCGCGGACGAAGGCACCGGCTCGCGTCGGCGGGACCCGCGGGAGGCCACCGAGCGAGGCGGGCCCCTGCCGTGGACCGTGGGCGTGCAGATCATGCCCATGACCGACTGTGTGGGCCCCTTCGACCTGGCCAGGGCCTGGCCGCGAGCGGACTACCCGGTCATCGAGATCGGCGAGCTGGAGCTCGGCTGCCCTCCGGACACCGCCGCCGGGGCCGGGCGGCCCACCATCGGTCCGGCCCGCTCCGTGCCGTGCGCCGGCCCCGCCCCGGGCGGGACGCCGCGGGGCCGCCTCATCGCGTTCGGCGGCGTCCGCGGGGCGAGCGGGCAGGAGCCGGGCGGCTCCGGCGGCCCGGCCCGGGTGGTGCGTCCGCTGTGGCAGGCCCTGACGCCGGAGACCGGCGAGACGGCCGCGCCCGTCCGCGACGGGGGCCGGGGCCTCGTGCGGGCGGACGGCTCGTGCCGGCCGGTGCCGCGTGACGGAAGGAGCGCCTGAGCGTCCCCCGGGGACGGCGCGGGAAAACCCCGGAGCGCACGGGCGACGACGTCGCCGCCGGCCCCGGAGCGGTCCGGCCTGTCACGGCCTCGAAGTGACCGCCGCTTCGGCCCTCCGCGCGGCATTGACGCCATGATGGGTGAGCCGGAAGCGGGACCCGGCTGCGCGCTCTCCATCGGACCGGCGCGGATCGAGGGGCCTGCCGTCGGCCCCGTACTCCCTGACCCACTGGCGCCGGCGCATGACATCCGTCGTCACGCTCCGGGCAGTGGAGGGAAGCTGGTGCCGGGAATCCTTGAGCGCGGCAAGCAGCAGCCGGCACTGGTACGCGGTGGGCGTGGCGTCCCGGGAGGTCTTGGTACCCATGGCGGTCATGCCTCGGCCGGCTCCGCGGCGGGCAGCGCGCGGTGGAGCCAGTCGGTGAGTACGGCACGTGCGCGGGTGGTGAGCCTGCCACCGTGACGGCGGGCGTCGGTACGGACGCGGTCGAGGTCGACGCCGTGGGCGGTGAGTTCGTGGGTGTGCCCCAGGAGCCAGCGTTCGATCTGCGTGTGGTCTGCCTCCAGATGGAACTGCAGGCCGAGAACGGTGTCGCCGACAGCGAACGCCTGGTTCGGGAAGCCGGGGGTCTCGGCCAGCCGCGTGGCACCGTCCGGTATGGCGAACTGGTCGCCGTGCCAGTGCAGTACCGGCGTGTCACCGAGCCCGGCGAGAACGGAGGCGTCGCCTTCGGGAGTCAGAGTCAGAGGCGCGTAGCCGATCTCGAACCGGCCGGTGGGGACCACGTCCGCGCCGAGGGCGTACGCGATGAGCTGGGCCCCGAGGCAGATGCCGAGCGTGGGAAGCCCGCGGCCGGTCCACGCCGCGACGGCGGCGGCCTCGTCGGCGAGGTAGGGGTAGCGTCCGATGTCCCCGACACCGACGGGACCGCCGAGGACGACCAGCAGGTCGGCGTCGCCGAAGGCCCCGTCCCCGATGGGGTCGACACCGGCGTCGAGGTACCGGACGCGGTAGCCCTGCTCCGTCAGCAGCGGGCCGAGTATGCCGAGGTCCTCGAAGGCGACATGACGGATGACAACGGCGGTACGGGTCACGGGGCACTCCGCTCGCCGGTCGTGACGCCGGGCCAGAAGTGACGGTCCGGCAAGGACCGGGCACCGAAGAGCGCCTGACCGACACGGACCACGGTGGCGCCCTCCTCGACGGCGGTCCCGTAGTCGCCGGACATGCCCATCGACAGCCCGCCGGGGCCGACGAGGCCGAGTTCCCGGCCCTGGTCGCGCAAGCCGCGCAGCATGCGGAAGCACGAGCGGACCCGCTCGGTGTCGGAGGTGAAGACGGCCAGGGTCATCAGGCCCTGGACACGCAGCGCCCCGTACTGCGGCAGCTTCTTGAGGAAGCCGATCAGCTCGTCCGGTGGCAGGCCGTACTTGGAGTCCTCCGCCGAGGTGTTCACCTGGACGTAGACGTCCAGGCCCCGGCCCGCGGCCTGCAGCCGCCGGTCCAGGGCCTCGGCGGCACGCAGGCTGTCCAGCGCCTGGAACTCACCGGCGAAAGCAGCCACGTCCCTGGCCTTGTTCGTCTGGAGATGACCGATCACCGACCAGGTCAGCGGCAGCTCGGAGAGGTTTCGCCACTCGCGCTTCGCCTCCTGGACCTTGTTCTCCCCGAGCGTGCGACATCCGGCCGCGACGGCCAGGCGAATGCGCTCCTCGGGCACGGTCTTGCTGACGGGCAGGAGCCGCACCTCCGCGCCGGTACGGCCGACACGCTCGGCGGCGGCAGCGATGCAGGCACGGACCTCGTCAAGATGGCGAACGAAGTCCGCGACGCTCTCCGCCTCGGGATACGGAGCGGAGCACCCCGCCGATTCCTTTGGCATAGGACAAAAGTTAGCATGACTCATGTCAGTCGAGGAGGACGGTATGGACATCACGGGACGCACGGCGGGAGAGATCGCGGCGAGCATCCGCGCCCTCAGCGACGCCGGGAAGCTCACTCCGGGCGCCGTCCTGCCTCCCGTGCGCCGGCTCGCCGGGGAACTGGGCGTCAACCGGAACACCGTCATGGCGGCCTACCGGCAACTGATCCAGGCCGGTGTGGCAGTTGGCCGGGGACGCGCCGGCACCGTCGTCGCGGAGGCCGCCGGCGCAGTCGACCAGGAGGGCCGTGCGGCCGGCGGCCCCCTGCGCGACGTGGGCCATGGCAACCCTGATCCCGCCTGGCTGCCGGACCTCCACGCGGTGCGCCCCATGCCGGCGGACCCGGTGCTGTACGGAGAGCCGACGGTCGATCCCGCCTTGTCACGGTGGGCTCTGCCGTGGCTCACAGCGGATCAGCCCCGCACCGCGCGTCTGACGGTCACGGGAGGCGCCGTCGACGCGGTGGAGAGACTGCTGAACCAAACCCTCGCGCACGGGGACGCCGTGGCACTGGAGGATCCCTGCTTCCTGTCGAGCATCAACACCGTGCGCCTCGCCGGATACCGCCCCCTCCCCGTGCCCGTCGACGCGGAGGGAATGACCGTCGACGGACTGCGGTCCGCGCTCGATCAGGGCGCGCGCGCCGTGGTGTGCACCCCCCGCGCGCACAATCCCACCGGGGTGAGCCTCTCGGCCGCCCGCGCCAAGGAACTGCGCGCGGTCCTGGCCGGGCACCGGTACGTCCTGGTCATCGAGGACGACCATTTCTCCCTGCTCTCCGACGCGCCGTACCGCAGCGTCGTCCCGGCCGACCACGCGCGATGGGCACTGGTGCGGTCCGTGTCCAAGTTCCTCGGACCGGATCTGCGGATCGCCCTGGTCGCGAGCGACCTCCGTACGGCGCAGCGCCTGGCGGCCCGGATCGGTCCGGGCCGGACGTGGACCAGCCACCTGCTGCAGCGTCTGGCCGCGGTGCTGCTCACCGACCCGGCCGCCCTGGCGCTGATCGACGGGGCTCGTACCCACTACGCCGAGCGCAACGCCCGGTTCGCGCAGCTGCTGCGGGCGCGCGGTGTAGGCGCCCGAGCCGGTGACGGACTCAACCTGTGGGTGCCGGTGGGCGTGGACGCCCGGGCGGTGTCCGAGCGGCTGCTGCGGCGAGGATGGCTCGCCCGGACCGGCGACAGCTTCGTCCTGCACCCGCAAGCGGCCTCGGCGCATCTGCGGTTGACGGTGCATCAGCTGGGGGACGACCAGGCGGTACTGCTCGCCGACGACCTGGCCGAGGCCGTCGGCGAGGTCTCGCTGTACGTCGGTTACCGGCCCGCGGTACGCACACCGTTCACCGGTTGACGGCACTCACGCGTCCGGCTGCGGGCGGAGGATCCGCACGCGTCGCGGGAACGCCGGCGGTCGAGCACGTCCCGTCAAGGGCGGCCGTGATACCGCTCCCCCATCAGACCGGCCGCGCCCTGCGCGAGCATCTCGGTGGCGAGTTCGCGACCGAGTGCCATCGCCGCCTCGTGCGTCTCGGGCACGGGACCGGTGGTGGACAGCTGCACCAGCGTCGAGCCGTCGGTCGTGCCGACGACGCCGCGCAGGCGCATTTCCTTGACAGTCTGCCTGTCGGCCTGGGGGACCCCCCGCTCGAACGGTGCCGAGAGCGGGGGGAGGTCGGCCAGCGCGCCCACAGGGGCGGAGCAGCCGGCCTCCAGGGCGGCGAGCAGGGACCGCTCGGCCGTCACGGCGACCCGGGTGAGGGGGTCGTCGAGCTCGGCGAGCGCGGCGATGAGATCCGCGTCGTCCGCGGCGCACTCGATCGCCAGTGCCCCCTGGCCGGGGGCGGGCAGAACCGTGTCGACCGACAGGAAGTCGGTCACCTCGTCACCGCGTCCGATCCGGTTCAGTCCGGCGGCCGCCAGCACCACCGCGTCCAGTTCGCCCTTCATGACGTACCCGATGCGGGTGTCGACGTTGCCCCGGATCGGGACCGTCTCGATGTCCAGGCCGTGGCCGCGCGCGTACGCGTTCAGCTGCGCCATGCGGCGCGGCGAACCCGTACCGATGCGCGCGCCGCGCGGCAGGTCGGCCAGCTTCAGCGCGTCCCTCGCCACGATCACGTCCCGCGGGTCCTCGCGGACCGGGACCGCGGCCAGGACCAGCCCGTCGGGCTGCGCCGTCGGCAGGTCCTTCAGCGAGTGCACCGCGAAGTCCACCTCGCCCCGCGCCAGCGCCTCGCGCAGCGCGGCGACGAACACGCCCGTGCCGCCGATCTGCGCGAGGTGCTCGCGCGAGACGTCACCGTACGTGGTGATCTCGACGAGCTCGACGGGCCGTCCGGTCACCTGGCTCACGGCATCCGCCACCTGCCCGGACTGGGCCATGGCGAGCTTGCTGCGCCTGGTCCCCAGCCTCAGTGCCTTCTCAGTCATGCCGGCCCCCGGTTCCGTGCGTTCATCCCGGCCCACGCCTTCACGCCGGTCCGCACTGGTGGCAGCGCACTGTTCGGGTGAAGCGACGCGGGGCGCCCAGCAGGGGTCCCTGCCTGCCGCCGGCCGTGACGTGCGCGTGTTCGCCGCAGACGGCGGCACCACAGCCGAGGCAGATACCGACGGCCGTCGTGGCCATGTCCCGCGGACGGCAATCCAGACACTGCATCAGTACTCCTCGGGCGGGGACGACGGCGACCTCACCGGTCGGTGCGGGCGGGTGGGAGTGGCGTAGGTGCGGCATAGCTGCCGTCGTGGCGTATCAGCGCGGGGGCTTCCTCCCGGATCCCCCCGGCGTCGACCTCACCGATGACCAGGACGTGGTCACCGGCGGGGTACCGGGCGACGATGCGTGCGCTGAGCCAGGCCGGCACGGCCGACAGGATCGGCAGTCCGTCGTGCTCCAGCAGGCGGGCCGTCCCGGCGAACCGGTCGGTACCGCTGCGCGCGAACCGGTCCGCGAGCCCCGCGTCGTCCGAGCCCAGCAAGTGGACGGCGAAGCGGTCGGCCCGCTCCACGGCGGGTGCGACGGAGGCCCGGGCCGCCACGCAGAAGGAGATCAGCGCGGGGTCCAGCGAAACGGAGCAGAAGGACGTCGCGGTGAAGCCCGCGGGCCCGGGGACGGTGATGACGGTGACTCCGGCCGCGTGGCGCCGCAGAGTACGGCGCAGGAGGGCCGCTTTGGTGGGGTGCGTGCCTTCCCGGGACGACATGACGGTCCGGTACATGCTGTTCCTCCGCTCGCCTCGCATCCTGGCGTGCCCGTGGACGAAGCCCTCTGGGAGAGGGGCCGGGACCCCCTCCCAGGGGACGGCTGTCGGTCCTCAGGCCGTGCTGTCCACGAGGGGGTGCGCCGACAGGTGGTCGAGCATCTCCTGGAGCCGCTCGGTCTCCTTGTCCGGCAGGGGCAGCAGCGGCGTCCGCGGGTAACCGGCCTCGCGATCCTGGATCTGCAGTCCCGCCTTGATGGCCCGCGGCAGGCCGTAGCCGACGATGAACTGCAGGAACGGCAGCAGTTCCGCGAGGATGGCATCGGCCCGCTCGTCGTCCCCGCCCGTCGCCGCGGCGTACAGCTCCAGGGCCCACCGCGGGACCAGGCAGGGCGATGCGGTGCACCAGCCGACGGCGCCGGAGCGGAAGGCCTCGAGCGCGACCGGGTTGTTGCCGTTGTAGACCGACAGCGCACCGTCGGACAGTTCACGGATGGCGCGGAAGCGGGCGACGTCGCCGGAGCTCTCCTTGACCATGGTCAGGTTCGGGATCTTGCGCGCGAGGGCGACCACGGTCTCCGGCCGCAGGTCCACGCCGCTGGTGCCCGGGTTGTTGTAGAGCATCAGCGGAAGGTCGGTGGCTGCCGCCACCGCGGCGTAGTGCCGCTCGAGTTCCGCCTCCGTCAGCTGCCAGTACACCTGCGGAAGCACCATGATCGCGGTGGCTCCGTTGCGAGCCGCCACACGGGCCCGGCGAACCGTGCCCTCCGTGCTCCAGTGCGAGACGCCGACCAGGGTGGGAACCCTCTTCGCGACGGTCTGCAGGGTGGTCTCGCAGACGGCGTCCCACTCGTCCTCGCGGAGGTAGGCGCTCTCACCGGTGCTGCCCAGCGGGGCGACGGCGTGACTGCCCGCGGCCACCAGGTCCTCGGTGAGCCGGCTCAGCGCGGCGAGGTCGACCTCGCCGGTGACCGTGTCGAAGGGCGTGATGGGGTAGGAGATGACGCCCTTCAGGGGCGGGTTCGCCATCAGAGTTCCACCGTGCCCGAGACGCAGTCGGGGTGGTTGCGCAGGGCCCGGCGCGCGTAGTAGGCGAAGTTCGCCTTGTTGCGGCGGTCGGTGGAGGTCCAGTCGTGGGCCTCACGGGCCAGTTCCGGGTCCAGCGGCTGGAGGGTGCCCGCCGCCATCGCGAGGAGCTGGAGGCGCGCGGCGCGCTCGATGAGCATCGCCAGGTTGCAGGCCTCCTCGACGGTGGCTCCGGTCACCAGCTGGCCGTGATGGGCCAGGAGGATGGCGCGCTTGGCACCGAGGGCGCCGGCGATGATCTCGCCCTCCTCGTTGCCCACGGGGACGCCCGGCCACGTCTTGAGGAAGGCGCAGTCGTCGTACAGGGGCGTGGTGTCCATCTGGGAGATGACGAGCGGAACTTCCAGCATGGCGAGCGCGGCGGTGTGCAGGGAGTGCGTGTGGACGATGCAGTTGACGTCCGGCCGGGCCTGGTAGATCCAGGAGTGGAAGCGGTTCGCGGGGTTGGCCATGCCCTCCCCCTCCAGGACCTGCAAGTCCTCGTCCACCAGCAGCAGATTGTCCTCGGTGATCTCGTCGAAGCCGAGGCCCAGGCGCTGGGTGTAGTAGGTGCCGGGTTCCTGCCCGCGGGCGCTGATCTGCCCGGCGAGCCCCGAGTCGTGGCCGCCGTCGAAGGCGATGCGGCACGTCAGGGCCAGCTTCTGCCGCGTGGTGAGCTTCGAGTCGCCGAAGAAGTCGCTCATCTGCCGTTTGGCCCGGTCGACGAGGACGTCCTTCGAGTCCTGCAGGGTGCTTGCCATTCTCTGCTCCAGTTCCGAGGCCCTGCCTGTCGCGAACCCCGTGTCCGGTGTGCTGCTTGGAGCAACACGTGGAGGAAACAGTGTTCACGATAGGACACCTTGTGTCCTCACGCAAGACCGACGTTCGCGCGGCCTCCGCGCGGGCCGGCGGCACGGAAGCGCCGGCGGGTGGGCGGCGGCACCGCCGCCCCTCTTCACCTGTCAGGCGTAACGGAACAGCGAAGTGCCCCGCTCGGGATCCTCACCGGTCCGGCACTTCACAGCAGCCCGGTGCGAAGGGGCAGGCCGAGGAGGAATTTCCCCGCCACTTCGTACATGGCCGACTTGATCTGCGCGTGGGCGGTCATCGTGTGCGCGTCCCTGAAACGACGCTGAAGCGGAGACATGCCATAAATGGCCGATCCGCCGCCGAGCTCGTACATCGACGCGGTCACTTCAGCGGCGGTACGCGCGGCATGGGCCGCGGCCAGGCGCAAGCCCACTCGCACCGCGTCCGGTACGGGCGCACCTTCCCGCGCGGCCCGCCAGGCGTCGTCGACCGAGCGGTAGAACAGCAGACGGGCAGCCCTGAGGGAAGCCTCCGCCTGGGCCACGGCGGTCTGGGTCCGGGTCCGCTCGGCAAGCGAACGGCCCGATCCGAAAGGCTTCTTGACGGCGGCCAGCACCTTCAGGTCGTCCATCGCGCCACGGGCGTTGCCCAGTGCGGCGGCCGCCACCGCCGCGGCGAAGAAGCCGAAGAGCGGGAACCGGTACAGCGCTTCGGCTCCGGCCGGGAGTCCGTCCACGACCGACAGGATGCGGTGACCGGGAACGAATACCTCGTCGGCCTCGCAGTCGTGGCTGCCCGGGCCCCGCATACCGATGGTGTTCCACGTGTCCAGGATGCTCAGTTGCGAGGTGGGGACCGCCACGACCCGCAGCTCCGGCCCGGCGGTTTCCGCCGGGCCGTCCGCCGCTTCCAGCACACACCCGGCGAACAGCCAGTCCGCGTGGGAGACACCGCTGCAGAACGTCCAGCGCCCCGACACCACGACGCCGCCATCGACGGCCCTGGCACAAGCGGTGGGAGACCACACCCCTACCGCCGTCGACCGCGGATCGCCGAAGACTTCCCCTGCCCCTTCCGGCGGCAGGTAGGCGCTCAGAAGGCTCGACGTCATCGCGATGGCGACGAACCAGCCCGCGGAGGCATCACCCCGCGCGACCGACTCGGCGGCACGCAGCATCACCGAAGGAGGCGCCTGCACCCCACCGACCGAGCGCGACACTCCGGTACGCAGCAGTCCGGCCCCGACCAGTTCACGGACGAGGGCCGCGTCCAGGGCCCGCCGCTCCTCGCCCGCCCCGGCCAGGGAGCCGGCCAGCTCGGAACTCCGCAGCACGGCATGCCGCAGCTCCTCGAAGCCGCTCCATACACCGTCCGCCGCCTCGGCCACCCCATCGATATCGCCCATCTGCCCTTCCATCGATACTCGTACGTGCTGATCCGAGCGCCGGCACGGCGCGAACACCGCCCATTTAAATTGGCACTGCCTATTATTACCATTCCGACCCGACCGGAGGCTGCACATGACAGACGTTCCAGGCACGCCCGCCCATGAGCAGCTACTGATGGGGCTCGTCCGCCTCGGCCAGGCCCTGCGCATCAACAGCTACCGCAACGCGGGGGCCTACCGGCTCTCCCCCTTGCAGGCGGACATCGTCACGCTGCTGGCAGGAGATCCACGGCCGCGGCGGCTGAGTGACCTCACCCACGCGCTCGCCTCCTCGCCTCCGACGATCAGCGACGCGGTGAAGACACTGACGACCAAGGGGCTCGTCGAGCGGCAGCGCGACCCCTCCGACGCCCGGGCGGTCTCCCTGACCCTGACGCAGGACGGGCACATGGAGGCGAGTCGGCTGGCACGCGTACCGGAGGATTTCGGCGACGCGATGTCGACCCTGACGCGGGACGACCTCGCCGCCATGCTGCGCGGCACGAGCACCATGATCAGGTCACTGCAGGACCGCAAGGCCATCCCCCTTTCGCGCATGTGCCTGACCTGCCAGTTCTTCCGCCCTGAAACCCACCCCGGCACCGACAGGCCGCATCACTGCGCGTTCGTGGACAACCCCATCGGGGACGCCGAACTACGCCTGGACTGCCCCGACCACTGCGAGGCCTGAACGGCCGCATCGACACCCGGCGCCATGGGAGCACACACGGCGCACCCCCACCCGGCCCTCAATTAGTTAGGAGTCCTATACACTTCGGGAGTACCGCATCGTCGCCGGGTGCCGCCCCGGCCGGCGCCCGATGACGAAAGAGGAGACATGTCTACTTTCCGTGCCACGCAGGTGCATCGCGCCGCTCCCTCCTGGGACATCAGCCAGTGGCTCAACTCCGATGAACTGGACCTGAAGCAGCTCCGTGGCAAGGTCGTCCTCCTCGAGGCCTTCCAGATGCTGTGTCCTGGATGCGTCGCGCACGGGATTCCGCAGGCGAAGCGCGTGGAATCCACCTTCGCCGGGGCCGACGTCCAGGTCATCGGACTGCATTCGGTCTTCGAGCACCACGCCGCGATGACCCCCGTGGCGTTGGAGGCGTTCCTCTCGGAGTACCGCGTGACGTTTCCGGTCGCTGTCGACCGGCACGCCGAGGACGATCCGACGCCGCTCACGTTCGCTCGGTACGCCATGCAGGGAACTCCGACCACCGTGCTGATCGACCAGGAGGGCAGGCTGCGCATGCAGCGGTTCGGCAGCGTCGACGACCTGATGCTCGGCGCCTCCATCGCCACCCTCCTCGAGGAGCGGCGCGTGGATGTGGCCCTGGCCGAGGCCGCCGGCGGGGACGCGGGCGGCGTGTGCACGGTGGGCGGGGAGTGCGGCTGACGCCGGAGGCGGTTCTTCCCCGGCGCCCCGGAGGCCGTCCGGGCCGCGCCCCTTGGGCCGGCCCGCGTGACGGCCTCTTTGCACGAGCGGGAGTCCGGACGGCTCGACGGCGGCGATCGGCGAGCGGTTCTCTTCCAAGGGGCCTGCTCCCCCGGGTGACCCGGAGGAGGCGCAGGCCGGCCGGAACCGCCCGCGGAGGATCCGGCCCGCCCCCTCGACCTGCCCAAGGTCGTAGGGGGCTTTCTTCTGCCGTGGATGCGGCGCGCGGGCCCATGTGGCCCCGCCCCCGGCATCGGCCGGCGACCGGAGGGCCCAGCCGGCAGGCGGGAGGCGCGGAAGGTCAGCGCTTGAACTGGCCCGGCATGGAGAGGTCGCCGGACGCGGAGTCGAAGACGTTCTCCACCCGCAGCAGCGGGTCGTGCAGATCCGCGTTCACCTTGAGCGCGGCGGTGACCCCGTTGTAGGAGAAGCTGGAGGGAAAGCCGAGTTCCTTCGCCGGCACCTCGATCGTGACCTTCTTCCCCGTGAGCCTGGTGTCGTAGTCGGGGCTGTCCAGGAAGATCGGCACGTTCGGCCAGGTCTTCGGCAGGTCGGGCGTCTCGCCGGGCTTGATGTCCCGCACCTTCAGCGCCCCGTCGGGCCGTGTGGTGTCCGGGACGAGCACCACCCAGTGCGAGTGCCACAGACCGCCGTCGTCGTCCTTGCGCCCGTTTCCGTCCTCGTCGTAGAGGGGAGTGTCGTCGAAGTCCGGGTGACTGGTCGCGGCCAGGGCGAGCACACCGCTGTCCTTGGCGAATCCGACCGACGACGGGTTCAGCGAGACGGGCCAGACGTAGCTCAGGACGGAGCTGCCGGCGAACTCCCCCACGGTTTCGGGCTTCACCGATCCCGCCTGCGCCCGCACCCGCTCGGTGAAGACGATCCGGTCGCCCTGCCGGCGAACCGTCGTCTCCACCAGGTCGAACGCGGCCGGCTCGGCATCGCCCTTCTCGGAGGTGATGCCCTTGCCGTGATGACCGTGATGTCCCTTCGGGTGGTGGTGGGCACCACCCGAGGAGTGGCTGTGCGAAGCGTGGTCGTGCGGCCGGCCGGTTTCGTCCTTCTGGAGAGCGGATCCTGCGACAGCTATCGCGGCTGTCAGGGCTGCGGCCACCGTGCCGACAACCGCCACGCGCGTGACCGTCCGACGCCGCGGGTGGATCCGATCGGCCTTGTCCGAGGGTGCCATTGTCTGTCCTCCTGGATCGGTTGGGGAATCGCTGCTGATACCGACTCGGATGCCGCCGGACCTGTTCGGGAAGGCGTCCACCCGTGCTCCCGTGCTCCACGGAGTGCTGACCGCCGGATGCCCGAGGTCGGCGGGGGGCCGGTATCGAGTCGAGGCATGGGTGGTCCCTCCGGCTGACGGACACCCACTTATTTAGCACTGCCAACTATAGGGATTTCGGTTCGGATGGCAAGCGTCGTCATGCGGTGTGCGCCCTGCGCTCAACGGCACCACCGGCGCACCGCAGGACGGGGGTTCCGGCCACGGTGGCCGCATCGGGCGGCCTCCGGTTCAGCAGGCGCCTAGCCGCGGTTGCGGCGCTGCACCAGTCATCCGTCGGCCAACAAGGAAACGACAATCTTTAGCCAATGGCTTCCGGAGAGTATTGAGCGTGCTCTCGATCCACAGGGCAGGCACGCCACACAACCGCCGGAACACGATTGGGCACCACCCATGATGGGGACCACGGAGGTCGGGGCTCTTCCTCCTGCTCCCGGCGGAGTGCCCCCGGGGCACTCCGCCGGGCCGAACACCGACTGCGACAGCTTCGTCCAGGCCATCTATGACCAGTACGGCTCTGAGCTGCAGCGCTACGCGTCACGTCTGCTCAACGGGGACTGGCACAAGGCCGAGGACATCCTCCAGGAGACGGCGGCCCGCGCCTGGAAGCACGCCGCCTTCCTGAAGACCCAGGGGGAAGGGCTTCGCCCGTGGCTGTTCACCGTGACCAGGAATCTGGCCCTCGACCACCACCGCGCCCGACGCCTGCGTCCGTTGAAGCTGATGCCGGTCGAAGAGCTCGACGCCGTCTGGGAGAGCCCGGACAACGTGCTCACCCTCCACATGGTGCTCGACGCACTGCAGGACCTGAACGAACAGCAGCGGACCATGATCAGGCTCATGTACTACCTCGAGTGCAGCGTCGCCCAGGCCGCGGAGCACCTCGGCATCCCGCCGGGAACGGTCAAGAGCCGCACCTTCTACGCGATGCGGGCCCTGCGCAAGGCTCTGGAAGCACGGGGGGTGCTCGGCGAGTAACCGGCCACCGCCCGGTGCCGCGCAGTCCGGATCCGGTGTCCCCGGCCCTCGTTCGTGAACCTTCCGGCCTGGGAGGACGTTTCAGCCGGAGCAATCGACCGATACCGGAGGAGTCGCCGTGCGCTGTCGACAAGCCAGAGAAGAGATCGCCGTCCAGGTCCTCACCGGAGGCCGGCACCAGGAACTGGACGTGATGAGCGCAGAACACCTCGACCGCTGCAAGGACTGCTCGGCGGAGCAGCGGCGGTTCACCAACGTGGTGGAAGTGCTCTCGCACGTCGCTCTGCACCTGTTCGACCACGCCACCGCGCCCGCCCCTCACTCCGGTCCGGACCGACGCGGCCCGAGCCGCCGTCCGGAGGGGGCGGGGCCGGCCCCGGGCACGTGTGAGGCTTCCCGCGGCGCACCGGAAGGCACCTCTGTGGCGCAGTAGGTGAACCGGGCTCCGTCCTCCACCGTTGTGCCAGTGCGGACGGGTACGCCACGACTCCGCTGGGAACGGGCGGTGTTGACCACGATCCCCCGTGGTGCCCGGCCCCGTCCTGATGTACCGCCACGTGTGAGCCCTCCCCCGGTTTCACACGTGGCGCGGTCCCGGCCGGTGCGGCCGCACCTGCCGGGACCGCATCATCACCCGTGGCCTCAGCAGGTTTCCCGGATGTACGTCTCGCTGTCGGGCTCGGACACCTCGACATCACGCCTGACCACGCTCACCCGGTCCGCGTAGGCGCAGGCATTGCGCATGCCCTCGTCCGTGTACTCGATGAAGATGGCATGGTCGCCGAAGGCTGAGACGTACCGGCCGCACTCGTTCCACCGCGGGTCGCCGCACTCCTCGGCGATGGCGAAGTCGAGGCCGTTCCGCTCGTGCTGACCGGCCAGTTCGACCGTGTTCTTCTGGCCCACGGCCAGTCCCTTGCTGTGTGCGTACGACGAGAGCAGGCGGATGTAGAGCTGTGCGTCGTCGGCGGTGATGGCGCCGCCCACGACGTCGCGGGCGTAGGTGTCGTAGTTGTCCAACTCGACCGCGTCGAAGCCTTTCTCATCGCACAGGTCGATCTGCTTGTCGATCTCTGCCGCGATCCGCTCGCGCTTGCCGTCCTCGGAGATGTCGAGGATCACCTCGTCCCAGTCCGGGTCGATCACCACAGTGCCGTCTTCGCCGGTCAGCAGCAGGTCCTGGTCCCAGTCCTGGGGGCCGCCGACCTCGCCTTCCTCCTGGGTCTGGAAGGCATTGACGTAGCAGATGTTGTACAGGTCCGGTACGGGGGACTCCTTGACGTCGCGGGTGACGACCTCCACATCGTCAGCCGGCTGGTACGGGCCGCCTATCTGGTAGTCGAACGGCGCGTTCACCGGGGGAAGGGTGACCGTCGGAGCGGCTTCGGAACGGAACGGGCCCAGCAGGGCGGCGGCAGTGCCGCAGGCGGCGGCCACGGCAAGGCCGACAACGACCTTTCCCGTACGAGTCCGGCGGTGGGAGCGCATGGGTAACTCCTTGGTGGGCTGCGACGTGACGGCGAGGGGCGGAGAACCACGGTGCCCCGACGAGGCGTGCTGCGCCCACCCTAGAAACGATCTCCGCGAGCCCACAACGCGAGCCTTGTCAAAAGCTTGGCGCCGGCCGCCGACTCCCCTGCGGAGTACGTGTTCACGGTGCGTCCGGCGCTCACAGGGGGAGAGTTATGCCCAGTTGCTGCATGGCCGTGGAGGGCGGGCCGCCTTCGGAACGCTCGGTCTTGTAGCCCTTGCTCCGTGGTTCCAGAGTGCGGGGGTCCACCGCTTCGGCAGGCGCGCTCTTCGCGTAGAGCCCGTCCGGCTGGCTGTCCCTGTCATGGGGCAGGAGCCAGAACACACGGCGACGGAAGGTCCCTGACTGGCGGGACGGCTTGGCGGTCGAGCCGAGGATGGCGTAACCGACCATGCGTCCGTCACGGTGGTAGGCGGGCCTGCCCTTGCGGGTGGGCAGCCGGTCCAGACTCTGACGAACGTAGTCAAGGTTGTCGGTGTCTTCCAGCCACACGAGCTCGGTTTCGTGGCTGATCTCGTCCTCGGTGATCAGGGAGCTCATGTGCCGGCGTCCCTTTCCTGGTCGGTGAGCAGTCCAATGCCCGGGTAGTGCTTGCGCTGGTTGGACAGGATCATTTCCTTGGGCGAAGCCAGTCCCACGAGTTCCCGGGTGCGGGCCGCGAAGGCCCTCGAGGACATGACCGGTGCGCCCTCATTCTGGCACCACGTCTTGTAGGCGGCGTAGAGAGCCGTCTGTTCGGCTCGCAGGTCGGGGCCGAGCACGCAGCACTCCTCGTAGAAGCGTCCGGTGTGGTCCTCGGTCTCCGCGTAGGCCGTGGTGGCGATACGGACGCGTTCGGGACCCGTGAGGTCACGGCTGCCCGCGAGGTAGCGCCGCGCCCCGTCGATGAGCCAGCCGAGGATGCCGGGGCCTTCCTCGGTCACGAGGATGTCCGCCAGGTTGTCGATCTTGCGGTGGTCGGGCACGACACGTTCGAAGGGAATCAGGCGCATACGGCGCCAGAACGCGAAGCCACCCGTTCCCACTTCGGGCCGGTGATTGCCCAGCAACCACAGTTTGTGAGTGGGTTCGAAACTGAAGAAGTCCTGCCTCATCCGGCGGGCCTTGATGCGGTCACCACCGGTCAGCAGTTTGACCCGTGCCTCGTCGAACTTGTCCCCCGGCTTGACCTCCGAGCACACGATGACACGGCGGCCGTGCAGCTCCGCCAGGTCAGTGGGGTGCCCCTCGTACGGACGGGACATCAGGAACCCGGGCGGAGCGGCGTCCGCGTAATCGCCGAGCAGTTTCATCAGGACGTCCAGCAGGACGGACTTGCCGTTCTTGCCGGAACCGAACAGGAACGGCAGGATCTGGCCACCGACGTCACCGGTCACGGAGTACCCCAGGAGCAGCTGGAGATAGTCGATCATTTCCCGGCCCTCGGCGTCATCGCCGAACGTGTCAGTCAGGAAGCGTTCCCACCGGGGGGTGGGCACGTGCTGCAGGCCGACCGTGGTGGAGCGGGAGTGGAAGTCCTTGTTCGGATCCGGGGTTTTCACCATTCCCGTACGCAGGTCGACGATCCCGTCCGGAGTGCACAGGGCGTAGGGATCGGCGTCCAGCAGCGCGGCGTTGAGCACCATGCCGGGAGCGGACTTGGCCTGCGTGAGCATGGCGTTGATGCCCGTGGTGGACAGCGCCCGGCGACGGTGCTGCTGCAGGGCGGTCGTGGTGAAGACGCCGCGGGGATCGTGACTGGCGATGCTCTCCGCGAGGTCACCGGCCGCCCAGAGCACGGTGTCGTCCTCGTCGATCTGCCAGCGGGTGGTGTCCCACCGGTACCAGCCGATGCCGGGAACGTGCCGGTAGTCGTTGGCGTACAGCTTGACGAACAGTTTGGCGTTGCCCCGGTCGGACAGTGTGTCCGGCAGCAGGCCCTCCGCGGTCGCCTCACCGGTCTCAAGGCGCTGGGCCGGGGCCGGCCGGGGCACCACTGCGGAGCCTTGGGCGCGGATCTGGGCTGCGACGGCTTCGGGGTCGAAGTCGAAGAGGACTTCCGGCTTGGAGGACGTCATCGGTGCCCTCCCGTGTTGTGCAGGGGTTTCCTGAGGCCTGCGGCGAGGCCGCTGCGGATGATCTGTTCGATACGCCGCTCCTGTCCCGGGCGAACCCTTGCCGCGGTTTCCCTGAGGGCCTGTTCGGACTCGTCCCGGGGCAGGCGGCCTGCTGCGACGAGCCCTCCGAGGGTGAAGGCGGCCCGGTTCAGCGCGTCGGAGAACCCCGCACCCTCGCTGGCGCTGCCGCAGGCCTCCACGGGAGCCAGGACCGTACCGAGGACATGGCGCAGCCCCTCGCGGCCGCCGCCCGCGGCGAGGACCGCCTGGCGCGCTCGGGGCGGGACCGGCCTGGGGGCCGGAACGGTGGGCTCGGGCAGATGACCGGTGCGCTCCAGCTCCTGGGCGAGCCAGAGGGGCAGGGCGGCGGGCTCCCGGACGTCACCGACCGGCCTGTAGGCGCCGTGCCGCGTGGTGGTGCCGGGAGCGATGATGTAGCTCCCGTGAGCCCGGATGTCGACCTGCCAGGCCAGGGCCCGGCCCGGGCTGGAGCCGACGGAGGACTGCCAGCGGCGCGCGTCCGGAGCCCGGTACCAGACGTGCATGCCTCCTGAGGGAGTGCGGACGCGCAACGTGGTCTCGTCGTCGGCCGGGCTGCGGCGGCCGCGCAGTGCGGCCAGGACGGCCAGGGCGTGGAAACCGGTGGCCAGGCCGGTGAGATCGACGTGGTCGGCGATGGGGATACCCGGCAGGAGGCGGTCCCGGCCCGGGGGCGGAGCGGTGTGCGCGTCGATGTCGATGACGACCAGCCCGGCCGGGCCGCAGGAGACGCCAACACCGAAATGGGGATGACTCCCCCACCACCGCTTGATGCGCTCCTGGTCGAGGGTGGCGGCGTGGAAACCGTGGCACCAGCGGCCTGCCCGGATGCAGGGGCAGGCTCCGGCCGAGTGGGTACGCGCACGGCAGTCACCGCAGTTTCCGGCCGGGGTCTTGCGGCCCGCGGCGAGGGGATGCACCGGCCAGCCCTGGCGCGCGCACCAGCGCGCGACCGCCGGCATCTGCTCAGCGACTGGCGGCTCAGGGGCTGACGCCCGTGAGTCGCTGTGAAGAAACCGCAGCTCATCAGGCATTCTTACCCCCCATCAGCGACCGAAGCGACTCAACGACGGACACAGACTAGCGAACGAGGCCGGTGAGACCGTGGAGCACATGCGAAAACACCGCGACGCCGTGTCGATGATGCGACAGGTAGGACATGAGCCAGCGACCCAACCATCGGCACAGCGACTGAAGCCCGTTCGGTCGCTCCTCAGCGACTCAGGTAAAACCGCAGGTCAACGCTGTGCACAACCCTAAACAGCGACTGAAGCGACTGAAGCCTCCTATATATGACGCACACGCACACACATAATGGCTTCATATATGCGGTACTTCAGTCGCTTCAGTCGCTGATCCCTTACAGGGACCCCTCTGGCCTGCGGTTTTGTCGAATCTTCCGGCAGCGACCAAAAGCTGCTCAGTCGCTGCGCTTCAGTAGCTGACCCTCCACCCGGGCCGGGAACACAGCGACTGAGCGACTGAAGACCGGGCGGCCCCGTCGGTCCTCGTCAGGCTTCCCCTCTCCCGGGTCGCTTCGGTCGCTGCGCTGACGCCCGCAGGGTCGACCGCCGAACCGAAGAGACTGGAGCGACGTTCAAGCGGTGGGTGCCCGGCGGCGCGTACGGGCCTACTGACCGCAGAGGACTTCGATGACCGTCGACTCCCGTTCAACAGCAACACCGCCCCGCCCCCAGGCCTGGGCCGGCGAACCCCTGTCACTCGTCCTGTACGTGGCGTCCCGGGTACTGGCCGCCCGCTGCCGCCCTCGTCTCGGCGAACTGGGTCTCACCTTCCCGCAGTACCTGGTCATGCTCGTCCTGTGGGAACGCGGGCCGGTCACGGTCACTGAGCTGGGGGACGTCCTCGGCCTGGACTCGGGCACGCTCTCCCCGCTGCTCAAGCGCCTGGAGTTCGCGGGGTTGGTCGACAGGCGCCGTCAACGGGAGGACGAGCGCAGGGTCGAGGTGTCCAGCACCCCGGCCGCTGACGCCCTGCGCGGCCCCGCTCAGGAACTCGAGGCAGACGTCCGCGCCGCGCTCCCCCACATGACCCTGGCCTACGAGGACCTGCTGCGAGCCCTGCGCGAACTGATCGGCGGTGGCCGCCCGCACGCACACGGACAGGCCGGTGGGCCACGGAGCGAAGGCGCCCCCTCGGGGAGTCCCGCGCGATGACCGTCCCGGTGTGAACCGACCCCTGCGGCTGGTCGTAGAGCCTATGCCGGGTGACGATCGCTTGAGTCGCTGTCAGTGACGCTGTCGGCACCGGTCGCGCTCTCGGCGCGAAGTCGGCCAGATGTCTGCCAGGAGGGTGTACGTGCTGCAGGGAACCGTTTCGGGAGCGGAAGGACTGCTCGATGTGACCGATCCGGCAGGGCGAGCCGCGCTCTTGGCGGTGCCCGCCACTGAGGCGTCCAGAGGGCCGGACCACACCTCCCCGGAGCAGCTGAGGGCCGGTCCCGGGTCCCCGGGCCTGGTGCCCGACAGCCTCGGTGACCGGGGCAACGCCGGCCTCTTCGTCGCACTGCATGGGCGCGACTTCCGCTACGTACGGGAACAGGGCTGGTACCACTGGTCGGGCTGGCGGTGGGAGAGGGACGAGGACGACGCCGTGCTGTGGGCGGTGGGCGACATGGCGGAATCGATGGCCGAGGTGGACGCCACCGGCAGATTCACCACCGCTGCGTTGCGGCGCAACCGTCAGCGGGCGATGTCGACTGCCGGTATGAAGGCGGTCCTCGCCCACGCGAAGGATGCGCCGGGTATCGCGCTGGACGCCTCGTCGCTGGACGCCGATGCCGCCGCCCTGTGCACTCCGACAGGAGTGGTGGACTTGCGTACGGGCCGCATGATGCCTCCCGATCCGACAGGGCGGCACCACTCGCGCAGTACCAGCGTTCCGCCCGCGGACATCCCTACGCCGCGGTGGTACCGGTTCCTCGCGGACACCTTCGGCGACGACGCCGAAGGCATGCGCATGATCTCGTTCTTGCATGAACTCCTCGGCTACTCACTCACTGGTGAAGTGACCGCTCAGGTCATCCCCTTCCTGTACGGAAAGGGCAAGAACGGCAAAAGTGTGCTGCTGGAGGTCGTGATGAGACTGCTCGGGGACTACGCCGACGCAGCGCCCCACGACTTCCTGATGGCCCAGACCTCCGACGGACCCCACACGGGCCTGGCGGAGCTGCACGGCCGACGCATGGTCGTGTGCTCGGAGTTCCGGTCCGGTGACCGCCTCGACGAGGCGAGGGTCGCTGCGCTCACGGGAAGCAGCCGCATCACCGTCCCCCGTCCGCGGCGAGACTCCTTCAGCTTCCGCCCCACCCACAAGCTGTGGCTGATAGGTAACCACTGGCCCGAGGTCGACCCTGGTGCTGTCGTTGTCCGGCGCAGGATGAGAGTCATCCCGTTCGAGCGGATGCCGATCGACGGCCGCAAGGTGGACAACCTCGCGGCCGTCCTGGTGACCGAGGAGGGGCCGGGCATCCTGCAGTGGCTGATCACGGGCGCACACCGCTACCTGAACGGAACGCGCGATCTGGCAGGACCGGGGAGTGCGGCAACGGTGGCGAGTACCTGTGCGGAGGTGCGAGACCCCGTCGGCAGGTTCCTGGAGGAGTGCTGCCGTCTCGACTCCTCCCTTCGGGTCGAGCAGACGCAGCTGTACGGCGCCTACCGCACGTGGTGCAGGGCCGAGGGTCATGTTCCGCAGTCCTCCCGGACCTTCGCCGTCCGTGTGAGGGAAGCGGTCGGCCTTTCGACCCCGAAGAACATGATCCTTTCCAACCAGCGGAAGTTCTATCCCGGTATCGGACTTGTCGCCGGTGTGAGGGCCACCGTGTGAACGGATCAGGGAGCGGAGCCGCAGAAGTGAACCACTCTGCCGCTCCTCCCGTTGTGCGGGTGGCAGGCGGATCGATGTGTACTCCGGCGCTGCGGCGGCCCTGATCAGGGGTCTCCTGCCGACAGTCGGTGATCGGTGAGTCGTCCCCTCGGAGTTGTCATGTGCGCTGGTCCCGCGGAGCAGTCAGTGCTGGTACTCGTCTCCGGCGAGCTGGCCGTGGTGCGCAGGGCGGTCCCGGAGGACCTCACCGAGGTGAACGCGATGCACGCACGCTGCACCACAGCTTCCCTGGTGCAGCGCTACCGTGCTCCCCGCGACGGCATCAGGCCCGCCGAATGGGCTCGTCTGACCGCTCCTTCGGCGGGCGCGAGCTGGGTCACGACACCGCTGGAGGAGCCAGGGCGCGTCATCGGCCTCTCGCACCTGATGCACACGGGAGGCGACGGAGTCCGGGAGCTGGGTCTCCTCGTCGAGGACGACTGGCAACGCAGAGGTCTCGGCATGTCGCTCGCCCAGTACGCCGTTCTGCACGGCGCCCGCACGGGCTGTCGCTCCGTCACCGTCCTGACCGCCGCGGACAACAGGGCAATGGAAACGATCGCCCGCCGCCTGGGCGCGTCCCCTCGGAACCGGGTGCGTACCGATGTCGAGTTCAGCATCGCGGTTGCCGGGCGGAGCGGTGGGCCGGCTGACGCGGTGAGGGACGAACGAGGAGGGACGGGTGCCGTCCTCGGGTACCGGTCCGGCATCCGTGCCGAACCGGTACCGGGCGCGGCCGGTGCGGGCTCGCCGACCTGACGGGTGCGGCGCGCTACAGCTCGAATTCCAGGTGCTCGATGTCCGTGAAGCGGACTTCTTCCAGGCTTCCGGCGCGGCGGCCGCCGTCCTGGAAGTAGACGTTCTTGAGCGCTTCGGCGGCGATCTCCCGCAGACGCTGGTCGCCGGCCCCCTGCTGCTGGGCGTCGAAGAGGCGGGCGGCGTAGCGGGGTGGGAGGGCGACGGTGAGGTGCCGGATGCGGTCCTGGTCGGTGCTGCCGATCGGGGCGGTGTAGCCGAGGCGGGCGCGGGTGTCGATGACGATGCCGCCGGTCGTCGCCGCGCGCTCCTTGGCCCTGGCCCGGATCTGCGGCTGCCACCGCTTCTTCACCTCGTGTTCCAGGCGCGCGGCGAGCTCCGGGCGGGGCTTTTTGATCTGGCCCTTCACATAGCGTTCGACGGTGCGCTGGGAGATCCGCAGCAGTCGGGCGACCGGCTTGGTGCCCTTGAGCTGCTTGACCAGGTACCGCATCTGCGCGCCCGCGCTCTTGGGAGCCGGGCGGGTGAACGCCTTCTGCACGGCGGCTTCCAGGCCGTCCTCGAACAGGCTCATGCCTGCCTACTCCCCGGTGTCGGTGTCGGTGACGGTGCCGTCCTTGATGTACCGGGCGAGGTTGAGCTCCGGCGCGTCGAACTGCTCGCGCACACCCTCGCCCCACAGCACTTCCTGAGTGCCCTCCCACTTGACCAGGCCCGGGTTGACGCCGAGCTTGAAGCCGCCCGGCAGCGGTTTTCCGTCCCGGTAGGGGAGGAAGTCGAGCGGGCTGGTGCCGTCGGTCGCGTAGACGACGCAGTCGGAGAGGATCGCCACCGGGTACTGCCCGGTGAACGCCGCGTGCTTGACGATCTTCCGGTGGAGGTTGATCCGGGTGCGGGAGATGACCGCCGCGCGGATGTCCGGCCGCCATGTCGGACGCGACAGCGCCCGCCACGGCTCGCCCGGCCGCCAGCCTTCGCCCCGGGGCCGCTCGCGCAGCTTGCCCAGACCGCCCTTGACGGTCGCCTTGATCGCCGAGACGACGATCGCCAGCTGGGGGTCGTGCTCCCGGTAGCCGTTCATCGCCGCGAGGAAGTCCGCCGGCTCCATGTCCGCGCGGACGCCGAGGTCGGCCATCGTCGCGAGGTAGGCGTCGCGCAGCCTATTGTACCAGCCGTCCAGGTAGCGGCCGTTCTCGTACCGGACGTATGCCTCGATGGGCCGGACGTCGTACCCCAGCTCCACCGCGTACGCGACCGTCGGCGTCGCGTACCAGGCCGGCCCCTCCGGACGGTCGCCGTTGGGCGTGAACGGGCTCGGCAACAGACCGGCGTCCAGCTCCACCCACGTGTCCTTGCCGGCCTTCACCCTCGACAGGTCGACGTGCGACAGGTCGACCAGCCACGCGCCGGGCAGCTTCGGGTCGAACACGGGCCGCTTGACGTGCGTGGGGGCACCGAGGCCGACGATCAGCCCGTTGGCTCCTGCGGCGAAGGCCATGTTGACGTCGATGCCGACCAGGTGGCGCCTGGTGCATTCGGCGTCGGTGAGCGGACGCGCCCAGTCGTACGCCTCCTCGAACAGCTTCTCGCCGGGGCCGCGGACGTGGAAGCGCGGCAGGTCCGCCAGGAGCGGGTGTCCGTCGGGGGCCTCGCACGGGGCGCAGTCGACCGGGTCCTTGCCCAGGCTGCCGGGGTTGTGCTCGGAGTGGCGCTTGCCGTCGGCGTCGGGTTCGGAGGCGCGGGTCGGCGGATGCAGGGCGGTCATCAGCTCCAGGCCGGTCACGGCGGTGGAGCCGCGCGGGGTCATGACCCGGGAGGCGTACACGCCCAGCACGCGGGCGAGGTCCGCCGGTGGCAGCTGCGCGGCCGCGCCCCAGTGGCGGGTGTCCAGCGCGTGCCAGGACGGGATGCACAGCTGGACGCAGGTGCGCTCGGAACCCTGCGCGGGGCGGTAGATGCGCGCCCACGGCCCGAACCCGCGCTTCGTCAGCTTCCAGTCGGTGCGCGTCAGCTGCTTGACGACCTTGTGGCTTTCCTGGATCCGCCCGGCGAGCCGCTCCTCATCGGTGAGGGTGACGGGCAGGCCGTACCGCTGGAGCGCGGCTTCGGTGAGCACGAGCAGCGGGTCGGCGTCCTTGCCCGGGCCGGACAGCCTCGGCTGCCCGAGCCCCGCCTCCTTCAGCGTCCACTCCACCAGGGCCGGGATGCTCTTGGCGGGCACGTCCAGGACCAGACCGCCGGTGCAGTACGCCAGGACCTGACCGTCCTCGACGTCGACGACCGCCAGCGGCCCGTTCTCGAAGCGCGGGTCGGTACCGTCCGCCGGGCGGCCGGGCGGGGCCGTCCTCTTCACACCGGGGCGGCGCGACGGCGACGTGCTCCCAGCGGTGCGTGCCGGGCGCCGCGTGGCCTGCCCGGGGGGCGTGGCGGACGTGGGGGGCTTGGGGGACGTGGCGGGCGCAGGGGTGGCGGTCCGGGTGTTCTCGGGTTCCGGCGCGACCACGCGTACGGCATCGGAGACCGGTCCTGTGGGAAGCGTCCGCTCCGCCGGAGCGGGCTCTGCGGTGAGCATGGCGGACACCGGGCCGGGGACGGCGGCGGGCGCGGGGTAGAGCTCCGCGAGCTTGCTCAGCAGCCGCGCGTACGCCTCCCGCTCCGGGCCGCGTGGCTCGACCGGCTTCTTGACCGACTCCCAGCCCGACACCGTGGCGCGGCGTACCTTCAGCGCGCCGGCCACATCGTCCAGCGTCAGCCCGTGGGCCTGACGCAGCCGCTTGCGCTCCTCCGCCGACGGCAGCGGAGCGCGGGACGCCACCAGCGCGTCGACCGCTTCGAACAGCTCGGACATGCAACACCTCCCGAGCGGCACTCTACTCTTCCCGCCGTACGCATCACGTACGTCTGGCGTATGGATCGCGTACGGAGTGTGCTCAGGTCCGCTCGCAGGGGGTGCTTGAGTGATGCCGGTGCTGCATGGGCGGGCGCTCTCCAGCTGCGGTTCGGTGTCCGGCACCGCGGGCGACCTTCTGCTGTGGAGCGTTCGGCAGGGGCGCCCGTGCGTCCGAGCCCTCTCAGTGAACGGAACAGCCCCGCTCGTCGCTCCTGAGAAGGACGAGCGGGGCCAAGGGGCGCGCTGCTACCGGGCTCCCAGCTCGGCCAGCAGTGTCTTGTACTCGTCCGGGTGCTGCTCCCGCAGGATGTCCATCCACATCCGGGCCCCTTGCACGAAGGTCTCGGGCTTCATCTTCCGGTGAAGGTGGTGTACGCAGTAGAAGGCGTCGTCATAGGGAAGTTGCTTCGGCTGCTTCGACGGCGCTGCCTCCGTCGCCGCCCCGGGCTCTCCCGCACCGGTGCGCGGTTCCGGAATGGACTCGGGAGTCGGCTCGCGGCCGGCGGGCAGCGAGGCCGCGCTGGGCCGGATCGGCGGGGAGGGCGGAGCGGCAGACCCAACAGGTGTGGCAGGCCCAACAGGCGCGGTGGGCGCGGTAGGCACGGTAGGCGCCTCCGGGATTATCACGCCGTGATAATCGGCGGGGTCCGCCGAACGCTCGACGACTTCCTGCGGCCGCGCCTCCGCCTTGAGGCGGGCCGCTTCGGCCCGTTCGTCCGCCTTGGCCTTCTGCTCCTCGGGAGACAGCTTGCCGAGGTTGCGGACGTGCTCCACCTTCCGCGCCCCGGTCACCAGGTCCTTCTGCAGCTCGGGAGTGAGCTTCAGCAGGGACAGCTTGCTGGAGATGGTGTTCTGTGGAATGCCCAGCCGCTTGGCCGCCTTGGTCTGGGAACCGTAGTAATCGACCAGGGTCTTGAGGGCGTGGGCCTCCTCCAGGTCGGTCATGTCGTCGCGGTGGTAGTTCGCGACGAACGCGGCCTCCAGCAGGGACTCGTCGGTGGCGACCCGTCCGTTGTCGACGCGGACCGGGATGGTGGCCATCCCGACGCGGCGAGCGGACTCCAGGCGGCGGTGGCCGTCGACGACGATGTACTGCGCCCCGTCGTCGATGTCGTCCACGCGGTCGGGCCTGTTGCGCAGGTAGGCGTCGACCGTAGCCACGGCGATGGGGATGATGATGCCGACCTCACGGACGGTCTGCACCGTCTCGTCGAGGTTGCGCAGATGGTTGCGCGGGTTGTCGGGGTTGTCGCTGATGAGGGTGACGGGCAGCTCGGTGATGGCCGCCTCGGTCGACTCCTGCCCGGCGATGGTCTTGTCGATGAGGTTGCGCCGGGAGGACCGGGCGCCGCGGGCCGCGCCGAACGCCGGTGCCGATCCCAGGGTGTCTGCCTTGCTCAACGGGTGGCTCCCCTCGCTACCTGCCGCATGGCTTCCGCCTGATCACTGTGGGGAGCGTACGTCAGCAACGGCATCCGCTTGCGGACCGCTTCACGCTGTTCCTTCAGATCGCCGATGACGGCAAGGACCTTCGGGTCGCCGAGAGACTTCCAGTTGTCCAGGGATGAGGTGGCCACGTAGCCGCGACGGGAGTCGTACAGGTTGACGACCAGTCCGAGGTAGTCGATTTCGAGGGAGAGGTCTTCGCAGAGGTCCTCGATCTGCTGGGCGAGCATGCCGTAGGCGGTGGCGGAGGAGTCCTCGGCGAGTACGGGAATGACGACCCCGGAGACGCCGACGGGCTCGCCGCGGCGCCGGCGCCCGTAGTAGAGGGCGGCGTCCATGGCGATGCCGAGGCTCGGCGGGCAGTCGATGATGATGACGTCGTAGTCGGCTTCCAGCGGGCGCAGGGCCAGCTCGAGTGCCGCTTCCTTCTGGAAGCCACGCTTCTGCATCGCCACGACGGCGATCTTCGCGTCGAGCAGGAACCCGTCGAAGCAGGCGGGCAGGACGTGCAGGCGCTTCTCGAACCGCGGATCGTCTATCACCACGACGAGGTCGCGCAGATCCCCACTGCCCTCGCCGCACATGTGGGAGACCAGGCTGTCGTGGTTGGGTTCGATCTGGGGGACTCCGAGCTGTTCGCTGAGGTGCCCCTGCGGGTCGAAGTCGACGACGAGGACACGCTTGCCTGCCTCGGCGTAGGCCTCGCCGATACCGGCGGAGATGGCGGTCTTGCCGACCCCGCCCTTCTGGTTGCCGACGATCTTCCGTTCGGGATCGGTGCCGCGGCCGCCGTGCTGGGGGGAGGGGTTCGCGTCGAGCCAGTCACGGATCGACTGGGCGAGACCCTGGGTGTAGGAGACCCCGCGGTCGGTGCAGACCTCCTTGAACTGCTCGTACAGACCTGGCGGCAGCCACGTGGAGAACGACTTCGCGCCGGCGGTGTCCACTTCGACGCCGCTGCTCGTGCCGCCGCGCCAGTCGTTGATGGCCGCCTCGACGGCGTCCTGGATGTCCAGGCTGAGCTCGGCGGCGCGGACCTTGAGTGCTTGCTGGAGCGCCGAGGGCAGCTTGGACGCTACCTTTTCCCGGTCTCCGTCGGGGTAAGGAGATGCCATGACGTCAGCATACTGACTCGTCAAGGTGTATAGACACCCTCTTTGCGGTTTCTGACGCCGTTTCACCCAATGGGCGCCCCCCCGGGTCCACCCGCCAACCCGCCCACACGCCCCACTCGATTATCACGCCGTGATAATCGTCGTCCGGCGTGGCCGACTCAGCGAACGCGCTTCACCAAACGTTCGCCGTGGAGCCGGAGCGCTGGGGGCCGCCGTGGCGACCGCGACGTTCCTCGCGACGACCCGCCCCCCCCGCCGAGTGTCGACGACGAGTTCCGGACCGATTCAGCGGTCTTCAAGCGCACCCTTTCGCTCACCTGCGCAATCAGGAGCGTGCGCTGATGTCACGGTCACGGATTATCACGCCGTGATAATCCGTGACGCCGCCTCGTCCTCCAGCGAGCCGCCGACGAAGGTACGTTCCGGCGGTGACGCCACGAGTTCGACCATGGTGCCGACGCGAAGGTCATCACCGACGACGCGCGTCATCGCCATCGCACCCGCCTACGCCGCACCGATCGGCGCATGGCTTTCTGGCAGCGCCTCTGCCTGGGTAAGCGTCATGCGCGGTCTGAACCCCGCGGAACGCGCAGCTGCGTTGGCCGGCCGATTCGTATCGACGAACCGAGCGCTCGCGTCTCACCCAATCCGGCCCACGCCGGTCAGCGAAGCTGTCCAGCGGGGCCCGACCGCTCCTGCACCAGGTGCTGAGGCACCGGTCGTCCGGCTCGGAGGTACCAGCACGACGGCGGCGTGAAGATTTTTCTGTGGTGTCGGCCCGAGTGGGAAGGTAAGCTGTTCGTCGAAACCTAGACACATTGAGGCCCCCGCTCCGGCGGGGGCCTCAATGGTGTGCCGCTCGTGTCACGAACGGGACGGCTTCCGCCTCGACCGCCCTCTGGCTGTCGAGAGGCTCAGCACGTCCGCGGCCCCCTCGGCAACGGCCTTGGCCGGCTTCGGACTGCCGGACGAACTCCTGCGGCCCAGGCGCTTCTCCTTCTTCTCCCGCTCGGCCTGGGCGACGGAGGCGTCGTAGCGCTCCTGGTAGTCGTCGACGTCGAGACGATCCGCGGGATCGAGTGTTCCGATGGCCTCCAAGTGCTCGGTGACGCTGCGCGCGCCACTGATCATCGGGTTGAGGTAGTAGATGCCCTTGGCCTGACGGAACACCAGCTTGGCGAGGATCAGGGCTTGCAGGCCCCGTCCCACCATGGAGCGGTGCACCTCCAGAGCTTCGGCCAGCTCCTCCTCGGTGACCAGGCAGCGCCCTCCCGGCTCCTGGGTCCCCAGGAGCCGGAAAAGCACTCGGTAGGCGATCCCGGGCATGGCGGGCATGTAGGCGAAGCCGTTGAAGGTGCCGTATGTCAGCTCCGGCGGCTCCGGGTTCGCAGACGCTGCAGTCCTCATCCTCACGCCTCCGGCTTCTTCTCCGTACGCTTGTTCTTGCGCGTCCTGGACGACGGTTCGGGCAGTTTCGCACCTGGCAGGGCCATGCCTCTGAACTCCTCGGGAACGGTGGGATCGAGCACGAGTTCATTGAGCAGGCTCAGCTGTTCCACCTGGACCTTGACGCTCTTGGCCGCCGACCCGCGAACGGGCTTCTCGATCAGTCGGTAGCCTCCGCGAAGGGTTACTGCGGGCTGTAGCTGGATCGATCCCTTCTTCGGCGAGTAGGCCAGCCCCAGCCTCTTCAGCTTGGACTGGGCCCGTGACACCTGGGCGGGGTCCATGTCCAACTCGGCAGCGATCTCCGCCTGCTTGAGCTCGACGGCTCCACCCACTTCCTGACTTCCCATCATGTACAGCAGCACACACAAGGTCACGTTGTCGTCCCTGAAGTACCTGGCGGACCAGCGCAGGAACTCCAGGCTGTCCTGGGTGAAGTACTTGCCGACGAAGTCGCCGGCCGTGACCGGAGGCTTGAGCTCTGCCGTATGGCCGACCGGCAACTCGACGAGGTTCTTCCTCGGACCGAGCGCGCCCGCGTACGGGCTTCTGGGGCTTGGCGCACGAGGTGGAGACGAGCCGGGAACCCGGCGGGGGTCCCCTTGAGGCTGTGCGGACATGTCGCTACGTGCTCCTCAAGATCGAAACCTAGACGCGAGCACAGTAGTGATTGCGCATATGGATAGCAACGACGCGACTTATCTGCGCGTTGGGCGTGTCGAACATGACTTCGGAGTCATGTTGACGGAGGTTCTGACACCCGTCGCGGGATTGCGCATCTACGTCGCAATCAATACGGGGCAGCTTGACCCCCCACACAACTTCAGCAGGCCAAAAATGACGTGGGAGTCATGTTCTGAGGCCTTGTCAGGCCCTCTGACCTGCGGTGATGCGGTCTTCTCTAATATCTATAAGCGCGGGTCCGTCTCTGGACGCTGTCCCTGAGCCGAGGTCGAGGGTCATCTGTTCGGCATCGTCGTCACCCTGTCGCCAGCGACGATCGACGATCGATGATCGACGAGGTGTGAGGTGTGAGGTGTGACGACGTGTACTGCTGTGAACCGGCCCGGACCCTCGCTGGGCCCCTCTTGGACCTGTACCACCGAAATCCAGCCACAGCGGCGCCGCAGCCGAACGATCAGGCGCGCGTATGTCTCCAGCAACCCCGTCCCCGTATCAGCCACGCTGCCTGCTTTTCAAGGACCCGACGAAAGCGGCCCGCGTCCCACAGTGAGCCGCCAGGGCACCAGGTAGTTGGCCCCCCAGACATAGAAGTCCCAGACTGGGTTGCTTCTGTCCTCCGAGCACAATGACCGTCGTCACAGCCAGCCGACGGCCTGCGTAGGTGCCCCGGGGAGTCGACGCGGCTTCACCCGGCTCCGCCACCAGGACCTGCTCGCCGAGGGCTTCGGAACTGCTGCCCGACCAGGCGAAGCCGGGCGGCAGGCGCGCGGGATTCCGTTGGCTGTGAGCTCATCGGTGGGCCGCACCACGACAGGGGCGGCAGCGCCCACGCCACCCCTGAACGACTCGTGGGGTGCGGCCCGACCCCTGAGATCAGCCGGGGAAACGGGCCGCCGACGCCGGGGCCAGCGCCACGCAGCCGGCGGCCACAGCAGGCTGTGTGCTCTCGACCCTGCACCAGGCCGGACACGATCCTGGCCGACAAGCCGTACTCCTCACGCGAGATCCGTGAGCACCTGAGCAGGCTACGGAGCCCTCCACCAGCCGGAGAGGTACACGGTGCTGTTGTTGTGCAGGGTGACACGAGCGGTGTAGTCGCAGCGCGACCGCGGAGTGATGCCGTAGGGGACCACAGCCCCTTGGTTGGGAGGAACGGCGGCACGCGTCAGCACTCCACGGCTTCCTGGCGGACGTGCCCCACCGGCTCGGCGCCGGCGCGTACGGGCCGGGGCAGCTCGGCCCAGACCGACCCCGGCTTGCGTACGGCAGGGGTCGGCACGCTCAGGGCCTTGGCGAGTTGGGGCGCGAGGTGGAAGCGGGCGGTGCGGTACTGGATGGCCACTTCGCCTTCGTGGGTTCTGCAAGGGGATCCCGCGGGGGGTGGCGCAGGTGGACCGCTGAGCGACCACGACGACGGCCTGAGTACCGGGCTCAGCTGTCAGCCGGCCGGTGTCATCAGCTGTTCATGCCACCGGCGAAGGGCGTCGTCTGCCACCGGTCGACGGCGGGCCCGAGGTACTCCATCAGCTCGGGCAGCTGCGGGACCAGCGTGAGGGCGGCGATGACCCGCAGCATGCCCACGGCGTTGACGAAGGCGAGCACCTCCTTGTCGAGCGGCCTCATGCCGTTGCGTCGTGCGCCACGGTTGTAGGCGGCTTCGTGCTCGGGTCCGAGAGCGGCCAGGTCCCACTCGACGGGCCCCAATGCGACCAGTTCGAAGTCGGCGTAGAGGTCGCCGTCCACTGCGTTGAAGATGTTCGCGGGCGGGGAGTCGCCGTGGATGGGCTGGAGGTCGATGCCGGGGAACCGGGTCTCGAAGGCGCTGCGTGAGCGTACGAGGGGTTCGAGGACCTGCCATTCGCGGCGGGCCCGGTCGAGCTCGGCCGCTCCGATCAGGTCGGGATGCCGGTCGAGCAGGACGAGGCTGTCCGCGATGAACCGCGGGTCGGCCGCGGACAGGAACTCCAGGCGGTGGCCCGGGTAGGCGCGCAGTGCTGCGTGCAGGTCGGCGACGCTCTCGGCGTTCTCGACGTAGTCGGGTTCCCTGTCCCGGGCCTCCTCGACGAACGGCCAGAACGTCATCGAGTACCCGTCGTGCTGCACGGGTTCGCGCGGCACGAGCGGGCTGGGGGCGATCACGGGGATGTTCCGGTCGGCCAGCCACCGTGTGACATCCAGCTCGTCCTGCTGGCGGCGCGCGAGGGCGGCCAGGTCGTCCGGGCGGGACAGGACGGTGGGGATCCGGGCCACGACCGGCGAGGGGGCCAGGTGGACGACGACCGAGAAGACGTCGTGGAGCACGGTGGGCCCGGTGATGGTCAGGCCGAGCCCGCGCCCGGCCTCGACTGCTGCCTCGACGGCGGCGGAGGTGCGGTCGGCGCGCTGTCGTGGTGTCAGGAAGGTGGTCATGGCTCATCCCTTGTCTCAGTGGATTGATGGATGTCAAGCGATGTGGGGCGAGCGGCGGGCCGGACCGGGTCAGCGCCTGCGGCCGGCGTGCAGTTCCAGCTGCTCGGCTTCGAAGCGCGCGCGGAAGTCGCGATCGTGCGAGACCGCGACCACCGCCCCCGGGTACGCCGCGAGCGCCGCCTGAAGGTCCTCGACCAGGTCGAGTGCGATGTGGTTGGTCGGCTCGTCGAGGAGGAGGAGGTCGGCGGGCCGGGTCACCAGGGTCGCGATCTGCAGCCGCCGCCGCTGTCCCACGGACAGGGCGGCGACGGGGACGTGCAGGTCCTGTTCGCGGAACAGGCCGAGGGACAGGAGGCGTTCGGCGTGCTCGTCCGGCAGCCCGGGCCGCCCGGCGGCGAACGCGGCGAGCAGCGGAAGCCGCGTGGCGTGCGCGGGCAGTTCCTGGGCTAGGTAGCCGATCCGGGCGGGCCGGCGCGCCGTGCCCGCGTCCGGCTGCAGGTCGCCCGCCAGGACGCGAAGCAGCGTCGTCTTGCCCGCGCCGTTCTCGCCCGTGACAAGGAGGCGCCCTTTGGACTTGATCGCCAGGAGCCCGTCCAGGCGCAGCCGTTCTCCGACCCGTACGTTGTGGAGCTCGGCGAGTGTGCCCTGGACGGGGCCGTCGACTGCCGACGGCGGCGCCGTCGTGAACCGGAGCGGTACGGGCGGCTTCGCCACCGGGTTGCGCCGCAGCCGGTCCAGTCGCTCCCGTACCGAGCGCACCTGCCCGCCGAGCTTCGCCTCGCTGGAGCGGCGGTGCTTGCCGAAGCCCTGCTTCGGGTCGCGGCCGGTGGCGGCCAGCCGCCTCCCGGCGGCCTCCAGCAGTTCCTCCGTCCGGGCCACCTCCTCGACCCAGTCCGCGTACCGCTGCTCCGCTCCACGCCGGGCGGCAGTCTTCGCGGCGCGGTAGCCGGCCCAGCCGTCGCCGTACCGGCGCACGGTGCGCTCGTCCCGGTCGACCTCGAGGACCGTGGTGGCGATGCGCTCCAGGAAGCCGCGGTCGTGGGTGACCGCGACGACGGTGCCGCGGTGTGCGCGCAGGTGTTCCTCCAGCCAGCGCACGGCCGCCGCGTCGAGGTGGTTCGTCGGTTCGTCCAGGAGCAGTAGTTCGGGGGCGGCGGCCAGGCAGCAGGCGAGCGCGAGGCGCGCCTGCTCGCCGCCGGACAGCGAGCCGAGCAGGCGCTCCCGGGTGATCCGGGCCAGCCCCAGCCCGTGCATGGCGGCATCCACACGGGCGTCCGCCCCGTATCCGCCGCGTTCCTCGTAAGCGGTCAACAGCTCGCCGTACGCGGCGAGTTCCTCGTCCGACGCGTCGGCGAGGGAGTCCTCCGCGGCACGGAGCCTTCGCTCCATATCGCGCAGTTCGGTCAGCGCGAGGTCGACGGCGTCCTGCACGGTGCGGTCCGCATCGAGGTCGAGGGTCTGGGCGAGGTGGCCGGTCCCGCCGGGAAAACGGACGGTGACCTCCCCCGCGTCCGGCGTCTCGGCCGTGGCGAGCAGCCGCAGCAAGGTGGACTTGCCGGAGCCGTTCTCGCCGATGACGGCGGCCTTCTCGCCCGGCCGGACGGTGAAGGAGACCTGGTCGAGGACGGTCCGGATGCCATACGACTTGGTAACGGACTTGACGGACAGCTGCGCCACCGCGGGGACGGTGGTGGGCAGGGAGGTAGGGGCGCGGTCGCGCATAGGGCTTTCCCTGGGTGTACGAAAGGTCTACGGGCAGCAGAGACGGCGGCAGGGGCCGTGCCCGGACTCAGACGAAGAAGAGGAAAGCCATGGCCCCACCATAACAAGACGAAGCGTCTCGTTTCAATGGGGAGCTTCTGCGTGAGCTCGGCGAACCACCGCTCCACCGGGTTCGGCCGGGACGATCTCGTCAGGGTGAAGCGGAGATCACCGGGGCCGGTCGGTGGAACTCCCCCCGAGCGCCACGTTCCGTGCCGTGGGCGCAGGTGGGGTGGCCCGGCTGCGGTCCTCCGCACGGGCCCGCAGCCGGTGACATGGTCGGAGCCCGGCAGCAGGTCATTCCCCTGAGACCCGGGCGGCCGGGGCGGTCACGAATTCCGGCAAGGCCGCATTAATGCGCCAAATATATCCTGGTGCGTGCAGTTTCGGGGCACCAGTCCGAGGTGACACATCGGGAAAGTCACCTTGAGACTCCATGACGCACACACCGGGGGAAACACATGCTCACCCATGGCGAAATGCAATGGCTTGACTTTCTGATGGGTGAGTGCGGCCTTCATCACCGTATCGACACTCCCGACCTGCTGAAGAGTTGGACCGTGTTGACCGCTCTGAGGGATCACGGATATGTGCATGATTTCCTGGAAGAGGGTTTCTCCTTATCGGAGCGCGCCGCCGAGGATTTTCCGGGTCTACTGAGGAACGGACCGTTCGGGAGTACCGGAGTGGGCGATGACGCGGAGAAGCGTGCCCGCGAGGAGTCGAGCGTTCAGATCCCGAAATACAGATGGAACCCTGATCCCGGCCCCGATGGCGCTCATCACGTCGCCTGCCTGGCGGCCAGCATGCGCGATCTCGATGATACGGGATGGCTGCGGAGCACGTGGCCCGACTGGCTGCACGAACAGGCCACGACGTTCAAGAGGATTCCGATATCGGATTCTCATTTCATGACGAATGACCGCATCCGTGCAGCGTATCCGGATGGGTACACCTCTCACGCTCTTGCTGCCCACGATTCCGCCAGGTCGCATGTGGCCTCACTCTCCGGCGACCTCCAGAAACCCTGGACGTTGCCCGACGGGAAGGAGAGTGAGGTCCGGCTGAACGCGGATGTGGTGCACTACTTGATGTCGAGAGTGACCGACCACCACAAGCTTCCGCAACGTGCCTTCCTGGTGGCGGCCAGCGCGATCGAGTTCGCCGAGCCCCTGTCCAAGTACTCGTATTCCACAGTTCTGTCCGGCATGTCGCTCCGTAACGGAGGGGTGGAGGAGTGGGACGAGGAACTGGCTTTCGGTCGAATCGGGCGAGAAGACCGCCGGGTCGACGCAGCCAGATGGATGTTCCACAACTTCCATTGCATCGCGGGGGCTGCCGACAAGCCGGCCTACCTGGAATCCAGGAACAACCCTTTCCGACTGGACAGGGTGGACTGTCGCACCGGCGAGGATCTCCCCGCCCGGTTCAAGATCTACTTGCACCCGAAGCTGAGCGAGATCGTCGAGGATTCATTTCTGAGCTGGTACTACGACGACGACCAGCCGACGCTGACCGGGCACCAGCAGGCCTACCTCACTCAGGCCCTCGATGAATCGTTCAGCGCACTGCCGCCCGAGGACCAGAAGATCGTCAGGACATGGCATGAAGCCAACGATGAGAATCCGGCCGTGTGGAACGGGTCATGGCGGCCGCCGGCTCATGCGGAGTGCGGTGACATACGTGACCGGGACCTCACGCGAAGAGTCGTCGCTTTCCCCGGAGAAGAGGTCTCCCTGTGCCGGGCACGCCTCGGCGGTGTCCATGCGGCCAACCTGGCGGATGCCGCCGCGCTCAGGCCGGGCGCGCCCACTGACACCAGGCCGACCCACGCTCCGGCCGGCCCCTCTCCGACCCATCCCGTGAGCATTCCGGCCGCGAATCAAGGGCCGAGGCAGGCGCGCTGATCGTGTGATCACCCGCTGCTGCGAGCACCGACGAGCATCAATCCAAGAAGGACAGGACGTTGTCGAAGGTACGAGGGCGAGAGGACGACGGGGAAACCGGAACCTCACCCGGCCCCGGGGGCGAGCACGCCGGGGCCTGTGTGGTGCGGCTGTTCGAGAAGCAGGTGCGGGCCCGTCCCCGCGCCGTGGCCGTCGCCGACGACAACGGGTACATCACCTACGGCGAACTCGATGCCGCCGCGAACCGGCTGGCCGGCGTGCTGGGGCGGCGTGGCGCGGCTGCCGAGACCGTGGTCGCGGTGGATCTGCCACGCGGGCGCGCACTCGTGACGGCGTTGCTGGCGGTCCTCAAGTCCGGCGCCGCCTACCTGCCGGTGGACCCGGCGGTACCGGCCGAACGGCGTGGCCACCAGCTGGAGACGGCCGGTGCCGCCCTGTACATCGGTCCCGGGGACGAGGACACGATCGAGGTGATCGACCCGGCCGCCCTCGGCCCGGCAGGGCTGAGCGAGCGGCGGCCGGCCGGGCAGGCGGCCGGCGACCTCGCCTACGTGATCTTCACGTCGGGCTCGACCGGGCGTCCGAAGCCGGTGGCCGTCACGCGCGCATCGCTGGCCCACCACGCGGTCGCCATCGGCCGGTCCTTCCGGCTCACCGAGGCGGACCGGGTGCTGCAGTTCGCCGGACCGGGCTTCGACGTGTTCGGCGAGGAGGTGTTCCCGGCGCTGACGGCTGGTGCCCGGGTCTGTGTGGCGCCCAGTGCGGTGCCCTCACCCGTCGAGTTGGAGGAGTACCTCCGCCGTGAGCGGGTCACGGTGGCCAATCTGCCGACCCCGTACTGGGACCAGTGGGTCCGTGACCTCGATGCCGAACCCCGGCGGCTGCCCGAGACCTTGCGGCTCCTGGTCGTGGGCAGCGACACCGGTCACACCCGTACGCTGGCCGGCTGGCGACGGCACACCTCCGTCTCCGTGATCAACGCCTACGGTCTGACCGAGACCACGATCACCGCCGTGCTCCAGGAGTTCACCGGGCCGTCTCTGCCCGACGGCGACGCACTGCCGATCGGCCGGCCGCTCGCCGGGGCCCGGGCCTACGTGCTGGACGCCGAGCTGGAGCCGGTCCGGGTGGGCGGCACCGGTGAGCTGTATCTCGGCGGGGCGGTGCTGGCCCGCGGCTACCTGGGGCAGCCGGCACTGACCGCCGACCGTTTCGTGCCCGACCCGTTCGGCGACGTGCCCGGTGGAAGGCTCTACCGCACCGGTGACCTCGCGACGCTGCGCGCCGACGGCACCCTGGCCTTCGCCGGCCGGGCCGACGACCAGGTGAAGATCCGCGGGCAGCGGATCGAACCCGCGGAGATCAGCGCGGTGCTGTGCGCGCACCCCGGGGTGCGTCAGGCGCACGTACAGGCAGTGGACGACGTCACGGACGGCAAACGGCTGGTCGCCTATGTCGTCGGTGCCGGGATCGAGCCGGCGCACCTGCGGACTCACCTGGCCGGGCACCTGCCCGCCGCGATGGTCCCGGCGTCCTATGTGCTGCTCGACGAACTGCCGTTGACCGCGCAGGGCAAGATCGACCGCGGCGCGCTGCCGGTTCCCGCCCGTGACGCGCCGGACGTCCCACCGCGGACGGCGGCACCGCACGATCTGGAGGAGCGGATAGCAGCCGTGTGGAGGGAGGTTCTGCGCGTCGGCCGGGTCGGTCCGGACGACAGCTTCTTCGAGATCGGCGGCCACTCCCTGCTGCTCGTGCAGGTGCAGCGCAAGCTGAGCGGGACGCTCGGACGGCACGTTCCCGCGGTCACGCTCTTCGCCCATCCGACCGTCCGCAAGCTCGCTGCCCATCTGCGGGAGGATCACGGCCTCGAGTCCACCGTCGGCGTACGCGGTGACGCGCGCGCCGGCGAACGTCGCAGCGCGTACGCCCGGCTTCAGCAACGTCGCTCCCGCCGGAGCGCGGGCGGTGGCCGATGACCGCGGCGGCACCGCTGCTGGACGCGGACAGCCCTTCGCTCGCCGTCATCGGCGTGGCCGGGCGGTACCCGGGCGCACGGGATGTGGACGCGTTCTGGGAGAACCTGACGAAGGGCGTGGAGTCGGTCACCCGCTTTCCCGGCGGCCCGTCGGCACCCGAGTACGTTCCCGCGGCCGGCGTGCTGGAGGGCGCGGACGCATTCGACGCGGCCTTCTTCGGCTACTCACCGCGGGAGGCGCTGATCCTCGATCCGCAGCAGCGTCTCTTCCTGACCTGCGCCTGGGAAGCGCTGGAGGACGCGGGGTACGACGCGCGGTCCTGCGCGGGAGCCGTCGGGGTCTACGCGGGCAGCAGCCAGACCGACTACCTGGACACGCTGACGGCCCACCGCGACCGGCTCGGCCCGGTCAGCGAATGGCAGCTGCGGCTGGCGACCGGCATCGACTTCCTCACCTCGCGGGTGGCCCACCGGCTCGGACTCACCGGGCCCGCGGTGACGGTGCAGACCGCCTGCTCGACGTCGCTGGTCGCCATCCACGTCGCCGCCCAGGCGCTGCTGTCCGGCGAGTGCGACCTGGCCCTGGCCGGCGGAGCCTGCGTCCACGTCCCGGTGCGTCTGCCCGAGTACACGGAGGGCGGTGTCATCGCGCCCGACGGCCACTGCCGGGCCTTCGACGCACGGGCTCAGGGGACCGTGGCAGGTAACGGCGTCGGTGTCGTGGTGCTCAAGCGGCTCGTCGACGCGCTGGAGGACGGTGACCACATCCGAGCGGTGCTGCGAGGTACCGCGGTGAACAACGACGGCATGGACAAGGTGGGCTTCACCGCCCCCGGGGTGGCCGGTCAGGCGGAGGTCATCCGCGCGGCCCACCTGGTGGCCGGGGTCGAACCGGACAGCATCGGCTATGTCGAGACGCACGGCACCGGCACACCACTCGGTGACCCGGTGGAACTGGCGGCCCTGACCGAGGCCTTCCGGCGCGGCACCGACCGGCGCGGCTTCTGCCGCATCGGATCGGTGAAGACCAACATCGGCCACACGGACGCGGCCGCCGGGGTGACCGGGTTCATCAAGGCGGTGCTCGCCGTCCAGCACGGCCTGATCCCGCCGAGCCTGCACTGCACTTCGCCCAACCCGCAGATCCCCTGGGCGGACGGGCCGTTCGTGGTGAACACCGAGCCGTACCCGTGGCGCCCGGACGGTCCCCGCCGGGCCGGGGTCAGCTCGTTCGGGATCGGCGGCACCAACGCGCACGTCATCCTGGAGGAGCCACCCGCGCGGCCTGCCGCACCCGCCGCGCCCGGCCATCACCTGCTGGTGCTGTCCGCCCGGACCGCGTCCGAACTGGACCGCGGCGCCGCCCGGCTCGCCGAGCACCTGCGGCGGCGCACCGGCGAGGAGGAGGACGACGCCCGGGACCTGGCCGACACGGCGTGGACGCTGCAGGCCGGGCGGCGCGCCTTCGGATTCCGCCGGTTCGTCGTCGCCGCCGACCGCGGCGAGGCGATCGAGGCACTGACCGCGGACGACGTGGCCGGCCCGGCGCCGGTCGGCGGCGAGCGGCCGGTGGTGTTCGTCTTCCCCGGGCAGGGCGGGCAGCACGTCGGCATGGGCCGCGAACTGTACGAGAGCGACCCGGTCTTCCGCGGCGAGGTCGACGCGTGCTGCGCGCGGCTGACGCCCCTGCTCGGCCTTGACCTGCGGACGGTTCTGTACCCGGTCGGCGAGCGGCAGACCGCGGCAGCGACCGCGTCCCTGCGTGACATGGGGGTGGCCCAGCCCGCCGTCTTCGTGGTGGAGTACGCGCTCGCCCGGACGTGGCAGCGGCGCGGCGTATCGCCCTCCGCCGTCGCCGGGCACAGCCTCGGTGCCATCGCCGCGGCCTGCGTGGCCGGTGTGCTGGGCCTGTCCGACGCGCTGAGACTGGTGGCCGGGCGCGGCAGGCTGCTGCAGAGCCTGCCCGCCGGGGCCATGCTGGCCGTGCCGCTGGCCGAGCACGAGGTCACCGGACTGCTCGGCGGCGGACTGGAGTTGGCGGCGGTCAACGGGCCCGGCCAGTGCGTCCTGTCGGGGCCGCAGAAGTCGGTCGACGCGCTGTTCGCACGGCTGACGGCGGACGGTGTCGACGCGCGGCGGCTGTCCATCGCCGCCGCCGCACACAGCGCCCTGGTGGAACCGGTCCTCGCCCCGTTCGCCGCTCTGGTCGCCGACCTCGAATCGAAGGCGCCCTCCCTGCCCTGGGTGGGAGACAGCACCGGGGAGTGGGTGCCGATGGACCGTGCTCCCGGTGCCGACTTCTGGAGCGCCCACATGCGCCGGGCGGTGCGTTTCGGCGACACCCTCACCACCTTGTTCGCCGATCCGGACCGGATCCTGCTCGAGGTCGGCCCGGGCCACACGCTGACCACGCTCGCCCGCCGGCACCCGGCGCGCACCGACCGGCACCTGGTGCTGCCCAGCCTCCCCCACCGGTCCGACGGCCAGTCCGCCGTACGGACCTCGCTGGCCGCCGCGGGACGGCTGTGGGCAGCCGGCGTCGACCTGGACTGGGCCCGGCTGCACGCGGGGCGCCGGTGCCGCACCGCGCTGCCGACCTACCCCTTCAGTCCACAGCGGTACTCACCGCTCGCCGCCGACGGCCCTGCCCCGGCGGTCACCGCCCGGCCCGCGCCGGGTGCGCAGGAGCCCGCCCGGGCCGCCGACGTCGAGGAGCAGCTCGCCCGGATCTTCGGTCAGCTGCTCGGACTGGAGGAGGTCGCCGTACAGGACGACTTCTTCGAACTCGGCGGGGACTCGCTGATCGCCGTCCAGCTCGTGTCCGCCGTCCGTGCGGCTTTCGGCGTACGCGTCACCGCCAAGCAGGTCTTCACCGCTGCCACACCACGTCGGCTGGCCCTGGTGGTCGGCGATGCCCAGCGCGTCTGAGCCACCGATTCCGAGAGGGAACAGTCATGTTCGAGGACAACGACGGCCGGACCTACGAGGTGGTCCGCAACTCCGAGGAGCAGTACTCGCTGTGGCCGGTGGGCAGGGCGCTGCCGGCCGGGTGGGAGCGTGCGGGCGGACCGGGCGGCAAGGAGGAGTGCCTGGTCATCATCGAGGGCATGTGGCGCGACCTCCGGCCGAGGAGCGCGCGGAGGCGCGCGGCCTCCCGGCACGGCGAGACGGGACGCCGGTCCGGGGCGGACACGGCCGCCGGGTGACCGCCGTCCGGCCGGCCGGAACCGGTCCACCGAGTGCCGTAGACGGCAGCCCCGCGTCCGCCTCACCCGGTCCTGTCCGGACCGTCGAGATCCCTGGGAACCCTTCGTGCCCGATGTCCCCGAGCCGCCACGCCCATCGCGCTGGCTGGCCAACCGTCGCAGACGTCCCGATGCGGTGATGCGGCTGTACTGCTTCGCCCACAGCGGCGGCTCGGCCGCCGAATACGTCCGCTGGGGCGACGACCTGCCGGACATCGAGGTATGGGGGGTCCAGCTGCCCGGCCGCGGCTCGCGGCTCGACGACCCCCCGTACACCCGGGTCGGCCCGCTGGTCGAGGACCTCGTCGAACAGACCGGCTTCCGGGAGCCGTTCGCCTTCTTCGGACACAGCCTCGGTGCCCTGCTGGCCTACGAGACCGCGCGTACGCTGCGCGAGCGCGGTCTGACCGGACCTCAGCGCCTGCTGCTGTCGGCCTGTCCGGCACCGCACCGGCCCCGCGGGCTGCCGCCGATCCATCATCTCGGCGACGAGGAGCTGTTCCACGCCATCCAGTCCCGGTATGCCTCCCTGCCCGACGAGATCCTCGAGGACCCGGAGATGCGGGCGATCGTCATGGCCTCGCACCGCTGCGACTTCGAACTGGTCGACGGTTACCGCCATGTCCCCGGCGAGCCCCTCGACCTGCCCCTGCACGTGTTCGGCGGCATCGGGGACCGGCTGACCGCCGGGGAACTCGGCCAGTGGCGGCAGCACGGCCGCGGCGGCTTCTCCCTGGATCTGCTTCCGGGCGGGCACTTCTACCTCCGTGAACAGCGCGCCGCCCTGCTCGGGCTCGTCCGGGCCGCTCTGGGTGGGAACCGCCGGACCGGGGAGTCCCCCGTCGACGCCCTCTCCCACTACCTGTGAAGGTGACCATGCAACACGGCTCCACCCCAGCGGCGGGCTTTCTGGCCGAGCTCCACCTCGGCCGCCTGCGCTGGGACCTGATCAGCCCCTTCCCCGTCCCGTCCGACGAGGACCGCGCCCAGGGCGACGCCGCCGTCGCCGAGCTGATGCGGTTCCTGCGGGAGACCGTCGACCCGACCGAGACGGACCGCACCGGCACACTCCCCGACGGCTTCTACGATGCCTGCGCCGCCCGTGGCTACTTCGCGCTCCAGGACCCGCCCGACAAGGGCGGGCTGGGCCTGTCCGCCCACAACGCCTTCCGGATGATGCAGGCCACCGCGAGCTGGTCGGTGACCGCTTCCTTCGTCCTGGCCGTCCATCTCGGGCTGGGCGCCGGCGCCTACCTGCCGGTCCTGGCCGAGGGCGAACTGAAATCCGAGATCGAGCGGCTCCTCGCCGCGGGCGCGATCTCGGGCGACGCCGACACCGAGCCCACCGGCGCGATCAACCGGACCCGGACCACCACGGCGGTGCCGACCCAGGACGGAACGGGCTTCCTGATCAGCGGCGAGAAGGTGTTCATCCAGAACGGCCCCGTCGCGGGGCTGCTGCGCGTCTCGGCCACCGTGCGCGACAACGGCCGCGACCACATCCGTCTGTTCTTCGTCGACACGAGCGACCCCGGTTTCGAGGTCAGGTCCTGGCACGAGTTCCTGGGCCTGAAGGGACTGCCCAACGCGGCTCTCGTCCTCGACCGGGTCTTCGTCCCGAACAGCCGGGTCTTCACCCTCGACGGCCTGAGCAGCGAGACCGAGTGGCGCCTGGTCCCGGCCCTGCACAGCATCAGCGTCCGGGGCCGTATGTACGGCATCTCGGCGCCCGCCCTGGCCATCGGCAGGCTCTGCCTGCACTGGTCACGGGAGTTCGTCCGGCGGCGCTCGGTCGGCGGACTGGCCCTGGAGCGGTACGAGGAGATCCAGCGCATCGTGGCGTCCGGCCTCGCCGAGACCTTCGCCATGGAAAGCGTGGCCGAGTGGTGTCTGCTGGCCGAACAGCGCCATCCGGGGATCGACCTGGACCCGGAGCAGACGGTGGCCAAGAACATCACCTCGATGACGAGTTGGCGCATCGTGGACCGCACGGTGTCCCTGCTGGCCGCCGAGGGCCTGGAGACGGCGACGAGCAAGGCCCGGCGCGGCGCACAGCCGCTGCCGGTGGAGCGGTTCTTCCGTGACGCGCGTGCCCTGCGTGTGTCCGGCGGGGTGGACTTCCTGGTGGACCACTGGGCGGCACGACACCTGCTCTCACGCCACTACCCGAAGCCCCAGGCCGTGGCCGGCACCGCGACCGACGTCAGCGCGCTGACCACCTCCCTGTCCCCGCGCAACGGCGGTCACCTGCGTTTCGTGGCCGAGCAGGCCGTGCAGTTCGCCCGCATCTGCCGCGACCTGGTGGACCGTCACCCGGATCCCGAGGAGCTCTTCGCCGAGGAGCACACGCTCATCCTGCTCAGCAGGCTGTCCGGCGAGTTGTTCAGCATGTCCGTGGTCCTGGCCAAAGCCGCCCGGTCACACCCCGACGGGACGGGGCCCGCCCAGGAACTCGCCGACGTGTTCTGTTCCGAGGCCCGCCACCGGATCGCCGACGCCCGACGCCGCCTGGCCGACACCGACGGGCCCGACCACGCCGGTCTCTGCGGACAGTGGCTCCACGGCGAGCGACTGGAGTTCCTTCTGCGCGACACCGTCACCGCCACCCCGCCCACCGGGACGGCGCCCCCGTCCGGCCCCCACCGCAAGCCGTGCTCGCACAGCGGACAGGATGCCTCCGCATGATCGGCCTCTCCCGTTCCCAGGAGATCATCTGGCTCCACGAGGAGCTCTTCCCCGAAAGCCGTGCCTACAACTTCACCGCGGCCCTGGACCTGCGCGGTCCGCTGGACGAGCAGGCCCTGCGGCAGAGCCTGGTGATCGTTCTCGCCCGCCACGAGGCCTTCCGCCTCGAAGTGGACCCCGAGGTGTTCCCGCCCGGACAGCGTCTGAAGGAGACCTGCCCGTTGCGCTACCGCACCGTGGACCTCACGGACGCCGAGGACCCGGAGGCGGCGTTCGAGGAGGTGTGGCGCGAGCAGCACGACGAGCCGTTCGACACCGCCGAGGCGCCCATGGTGCGCTGGACCCTTGTCCGGCTGGGGACGGAGCACCACCGGCTGCTCCAGACCGAACACCACCTGGTGCACGACGGCTGGTCCTTCGGCCTGGTCCTGCGCGACCTGTTCACCGCCTACCGCTCGCTGGCCCAGGACGTCCCCGTCGACCTGCCGGAACCGGGCTCCTACATCGAGCACATCCGCCGTTCGACGGCCGTCGAGGACCGGGAAGGCCATCAGGACGCGGCCATGGCGTACTGGCGCACCGCCCTGGACGGCGCCGCCTTCGACCTGCCGCTGTCCGGTCTGGTGGACGCGCGGCGGGTCCGGGACGTCCCGCACGGCGACCAGCTGCGGCAACCGCTGGAGCCCGGGCTGGCCGAACGCCTGCGGGCCGCCGCCCGCAGCCACGGGCACACCCCGTTCTCGGTCCTGCTCACCCTCTTCGCGGAGTTGCTGCGCCGGGAGAGCGGCCGGGCCGACCTGGTCATCGGCAGCGCGGTGGGCAACCGCCCGCCCGGCTTCCAGGAGACCGTCGGCATGTTCGTCAACACCCTCGCCCTGCGCGTGCGGCTCGAGCCCGACAGGAGTGCGCTGGACGCGGTCGACGAGGTCACCGAGGTGCTGATCCGGTCGCTGCCGCACCAGTCGGTCCCGGTCCAGGACCTGGCCCGCGAACTCGGCGTGCACTCCGGCACCGGCCTGGACAATCCCCTGTTCCGAGTGATGTTCAGCGCGCACGACGCCCCGATCCCTCATGTCGAGGGGCTCGGCCTGGAGGTCTCCATCCACGAGGCCTTCAATTCCGGTACCTCCCGCTTCGACCTGGACGTGGTGCTGATCCCCGACTCCCGGCGGACCGTCAACGCCCGGTCGGGTCCTGGCGGCATGCTGCTGATCTGGGACTTCGCCACCGACCTGTACGACCGCGCGCAGGTCGTCCGGCTGCAGGGACGGTTCGCCGCACTGCTGGAGGCCTATCTCGCCGACGCCGGGACCCGCCTCGCCGCGCTCGCGGCCGCAGGCACCCCGGCTCGTCCCCCGCACGAACACTCCGAGGAGATCTGATGGGCACCCAGGAACCGGCCGGCCACCCGCTGCCCAGCATCGCCTGGGGAGGTGAGCCCGCCCCCGCTCCCGCACCGGGGACAGGGCCGCTCGAGTGGTTCGACAGCTGGCTGGCCAGGCAGCCGGACGCCCCGGCCGTGGTGAGCGGCACGACCGCATGGACCTATCGCGAGCTCGACCGGGCCGCCACGCGGATCGTACGGGCCCTGAAGGGCCGGGTCGCCCGCGGTGAGCTGGTGGGGATCTGTCTGGAGCGCTCCCCCCTGCTGGTGGCCGCGGCGGTCGCCCTGGCCCGGACGGGTGCGGTCCACCTCTCCCTCGGCGCGCGACCCGCCGTGCCACGGGTGGAATCGCTCGCGGAGGACACCGGCTTCCGTCTCCTGCTCACCGAGGGCGCCGCGGAGCTGCCGCCCGGCTGGACCGCGGAGCCGGCCGAAGGGGTGGACGGACTTGTCCTCGCCCTGCGCGGCGGGCGGCCCGAAGCAGCGCCCGATGCGGCCTTCTGCGCGGTCACCACCTCGGGCAGCACCGGCAGGCCCAAGGTGGCGCTGCTGCCGCGGGAGGCTGTCGCCAACCTCGTCCGCTGGACCTGTCATCGGCTCGGCATCGGCCCCGGGTCCCGCGTCGGCCTTTTCGTCGGCACCACTTTCGACGCCCACATCAAGGAGCTGTGGGAGGCGCTGTCGTCCGGTGCCGCCTTGTGCGTCGCGCCCGAGGACGCCCGCGGGTCGATGACCGAGCTGTTCCAGTGGTGGCAGGAGTCGGGTCTCACGCACTGTCTGCTGCCGACCCCGCTGGCGGACCTCGCCTTCGCCCAGCCATGGCCCGCCCACCTGGCCATGCGCCACATCCTGGTGGGCGGCGACCGGATGCTGGTCCGGCCGCCGGCGCAGTGCACCGCGGTCGTGCACAACGTGTACGGTCCGGCCGAGGCCACCGTGCTCACCACCGCCTACCGGCTGCGGGCCGGAAGCGACGACCGGACCGCCGGCGTGCCGATCGGGGAGCCGCTGACCGGCTGTGCCGTCTTCATCACCGACGAGGACGGCCGGATCCTGCCGAGGGGAAGGGCCGGGGAGGTGCGGATCGGTGGTGCGGGACTGGCGCTCGGCTACGTGGACCCGGAACGCACCGCCGAACGGTTCGTGCCGGCCCCCGCGGGACAGCCCTACGCGGACCGGGTGTACAGGACCGGCGACAAGGCGGTGATGCGAGCCGACGGACTGCTGGAGTTCCTCGGCCGCATGGACGACCAGGTCAAGATCAGCGGTGTGCGGATCGAACCGGCCGAGGTGGAGACGGCCCTGGAGGCCCACGATGCGGTGCGGCGCGCTGTGGTGGTCCCGTTCCGCGGCACGGGGGGAGGGCTGCGACTGGCCGCCTTCGTGCTGCTCGCCGAGGGGGCCCGGGCCGACGCCGACGCGGTGCTGGCCGCCGCCCGCGCGCGGGTGCTGAAGCAGGCGGTGCCGGCCGTGGTGCGCTTCGTCGACACCTTCCCGTGGAACGCCAACGGCAAGCTGGACCGGGCCCGGCTCGCCCTGCGGGCCGCCCCCGCGCCGTCCGCGGTCTCCGGGGACACGCGGAGCACACCGGCACCGGAGGCCGAGGACACCGAAGCGTTCCTGCTCGCTGCCTGCCGCCGTCTGCTCGACCAGCCCGACCTCACGCCCGCCGACAACTTCACCGATGCCGGGGGGACGTCGCTGGCTGTCGCGCGCCTGGTCGCGCTGCTGGAGAGCACCTACCCCGTCCGCGTGAAGGCGGCAGAGGTCATGCGCCAGCCCGATCTGGCGGCCCTGGCCGCTCTGGTCGCAGGCCGCCGCGCGGTGCCGGGCGCGCAGCTGACGTCCCCGCCGGCCCTCTCGTGCCCGCCCCCGCAGCCCGGGAAGCGAGAACGCCCGCTGCCACGGCACGCCCGGTGAGGGGCGGGCCGTCAGCGTCCGGGTGCCTGGCCGCCCGGGTGTGCCATGAGCGGCATGTCCGCAGCAGGGCCAAGGCCCGCTGAAGCGGTGGCATGCGGCCGGCCGGGCGTGCTCGACACCGGCAGCTGCGCCGCGTGCCGGAGACCGGGTGACGTCTGACCGGCTCCGGTCGCGCGGTCCGGACTCCATGTTCCCTTCCAGCTGGGCGGAGGGTTCGTGCGCCATGCGGTCACCAGGGAACGCTCCAGCGGCGGCAGCGCCAGGAACAACCGGGTCAGTTCCGTCTCAGCCTCGGCTCTCTGCCGCTGTGTCAGGGGCCGTCCCGTGTGCACGGCCTCCAGCGTGCCGGCTTCCAGGTTGACGTCCGGGAGGATTCCTCGAGGTCCGAGGGCGATCGCGGCGTCCCAGTTGTGGCGCGTACGGAACGGATTCTCCCTGTTCCCGTGGTAGGCGGGATCCGTTCCGCCGAGCTTGTAGTGCAGATACTGGAAGTCCCGTCTGACCCGGTCGGTGGTCACGTCGCCGCGCAGCGCCCTGTCGGGATCCCAGCGCACACCGGTCATCCTGCGGGCGATGTCCCGTCGGACCTCTTCCATGGTCCGGCCCCCCGCCGCCCGCAGTCCGCCGGCCACGTACACCGCGTTGAGCTTGAAACCTCTGACGTCCTCGTGCAGCGTCGCACCGAGATGGACGTTCTTCACGACATGCCACACGTCGTACGGAAGTCCGGGCTTCCCCTCCTGCAGCCCTCGCCCGATCCAGTCGAGGTAGCCGGCCATCCACCTGCTCTCACGTTCGCCCGTCTGTCTCTCGGGGACGTGAGGCCTCCTCCGCATGGTCTCGACCGTCCAGTGGAAACTCTGAGTGGCCACCCATTCCCGCCAGAGTGCGGACAGTTGGAGTTGGCCGTCCCAGCGCAGGCTGTGCCGGAAGTACATGTCGTAGCAGGGCTCACCCGGGAGGGCATGCGGCTTGAACTCGTAGACGGGAACCCTGAACACGGCCTCGTCCAGTGCCATCTCCTCGTCGCTGGAGGCCGTCGCGCCGAACGGCCCGTTGTCCGTCAGGTACGTCGCGTACTCCTCCGCCGCCCCACGCGTCACGGCCCAGCGCGGGGAACCGTCCATGACGAAGTGCCGCAGGTAGCCCTTCATGGTCAGGTCCGCGATGCCCGCGGGGAGGATCTCTCGGGTCACCTCCTCGTACTGCGGACGGGTGAAGGCGTGCCACCTGCCGTACTGCCGCATCAGCTTTTCCAGGACTATTTCGCTCTTCCAGCCGAGCATCCGCCAGAGCCTCGATTCCCGAATGCGTCCGGCGTGACCGATTCAGGCCGGATGCCACCCATCACCGGTTTTACGGCGACGTACGGCCACTGGTTCACAGGGGCGTGCACGCACAGGGTGACGGCTGAACCCTCCAGGTGGGCCACGCGTAGCAGGGATCAGTGAGCCACACGTGCCGGCCGGGGCTTTCCGGGTGCGCCGACGGGGCTCGGTCCTGCGGGGGCGTCCTGGCGCCGCGCCCGAACAGAAGGAGTCCGTTCCGATGCCCTTGCGTTCCGTGCACTTCGTCCTCCCCGACGGGGTGGACGATCCGGCTCTCCCCAGCGGCGGCAACGCCTACGACCGCCGGGTCTGCCTCGACCTGCCCGGTGCCGGATGGCAGGTGCACCGGCATCCGGTCGGCGGACAGTGGCCCCGGCCGGATGCCGCGTCCCGCGCGGAACTCGCCGCCGTACTGCGCAGGCTGCCGGACGGCGCGGTCGTCCTGCTCGACGGGCTGGTCGCCTGCGGCGTCCCGGAGTCCGTCGTCCCGGAAGCCGAACGGCTGCGCCTGGTCGTGCTGGTGCACCTGCCGCTGGCCGACGAGACCGGTCTCGCCCCGTCCCTGGCCGCCGAGCTGGACGCCAGGGAGCGCACGGTCCTGCGGGCGGCTGCCGCGGTCGTCGCCACCAGCGGCTGGGCGGCGCGTCGTCTGACGTTCCACCACGGCCTGGATCCCCACTGGGTCCATGTCGCCGCTCCGGGAGCCGACATCGCGCCCCTCGCCGGCGGCACCGACGGCGTCTCCCGGCTGGTGTGCGTCGCCGCGGTGACCCCGCGCAAGGGCCAGCACCTGCTCGTCGAGGCGCTCGCCGAACTCACCGGCCTGCCGTGGAGTTGTGTGTTGATCGGCGGCCTCGGCCACGACCCCGCGTACGTCTCACGGGTGCGCGGGCTGATCGAACGGTACGGGATGACCGACCGCGTCCGCCTCGCCGGCCCGCAGTCCGGTGCGGCCCTTGACGCCGGCTTCGCCGCGGCCGACCTGATGGTCCTCGCCTCTCACGCCGAGACCTACGGAATGGCGGTCACCGAAGCACTCGCCCGCGGCATCCCGGTGCTGACCACGAACGCCGGAGGACTGCCCGAGGCCGTCGGCCGCGCTCCCGGCGGCGGACTGCCCGGCATCCTGGTGCCGCCCGGGGACCCCGTCGCGCTGGCTGCCGCGCTGCGCGACTGGTTCGGCGACGCCGGCGTACGAGACCGTCTGAAGTCGGCCGCCCGCGGCCGTCGTGCGGACCTGAGCAGCTGGGCGGCCACTTCGCGGGATCTCGCCGACGTGCTGGCCGGTCCGCCGGTGGGCTCGGGAGCATGAGATGAGGGTCAGCACAGCGGGCGGCCGATGCGGCGCGGCAGAGGCTGCGGCAGTGCCGGACGGACCCCGGAACCGGCTCCCTCACGGCCCGCGCACCCACCCGCTCGGCCCGCGCACCCACCTGCTCGGCCCGCGCACTGACCCACTCGGCCCGCCCGGCCGTGCGGAAGCCGTCGCATGACGTCATGTCCGAAGGCCTGCGCCCAGGGCCCGTCCGTGGCCGCGGCCGGCTCCGTGTACCTGTGGGATTTCACGGGGTCCTCGCCGGGCCGTCCGTATCCGCTGCCGCGTCGGTCCGGGCCGCCCGCCGGGTCGCACGGAAGGGTCCGCCGGTCACTGCGCGGTGTCCGTGGCGTTTCCCGCCGTCTCGGCGCTGTCGCCGGTCTGTCCGCCGTCGCCCTCCTGGTGTGGCGGCTGGGCGGCGGAACGCTGCTGTACGGGATGCGCGGGATCGATGCCACCGTGCTGTTGGCGGCCCTCGGCATCGGCGCGCTCACCACGGTGTCGGGTGCGTGGCGGTGGCAGCTCGTGGCGCGCGGCATGGCAGTCCGCCTGCCCCTGGGCACCGCTGTGGCCGCGTACTACCGTGCGCTGTTCCTCGGTGTCGTGGCGCCCGGAGGTGTCCCGGGGCCCGTGTGGCGTGCCGTGGGGCACGGCGTCGGCGAGACCGGGCGAGGGGCGCGCGCCGGGACGGCCGAACGGGCGGTGGGGCTGGTCGTCCTGGCCGTGGCCTGTGCTGTTGTGCTGCTGTGCGTGCCGTCTCCCGTGCGCGGGACCGCCCGGCGGGTGATACCGCTCCTGGTACTGGCCGCGTGGGGCGCGCTCGCTGTTCTCATGGCCGTGCGCATGGGCCGCCCGCACACCGGCCGACCGGGCCGGAGCCCGCTCACCGCGGCCCGCCGGGCTCTGCTGTCCCGCCGTGACGGACCCAGAATCCTCAGCTCGTCCGCCGTTGTTCTCGCCGGTCACGCGATGTTGTTCCTGCTGGCCGCTCGCGTCACCGGCGTCGACGCGCCCACCACCCGCCTGCTGCCGCTGGCTGCGCTCGCCCTGCTCGCCACCTGTCTGTCGCCGTCCACCGGAGGCTGGGGGCCGCGGGAAGGCGTCACGTCCTGGGCGTTCGGCGCGGCGGAGCTGGGCGCCGGCCATGGCCTGGCCGCGGCCGCCGTCTACGGCGTGCTGAGCCTCACCGCGAGCCTGCCGGGAGCCGCCCTGCTGTTGACCCGGGCCGGCCGGCGCCCGACGGCTGCCGGGCAGGGGGCGTGCACTGCCGCTTCCCGCGGCGCATCAGCCAGGACCACCCGTATCCCGTCGCTCAGTTCGAAACCGAAGGAATCATGACCAGGAAGCCCAGGGAGGCCGTCCGCAGCCTTCCCGTACCCGTACCGCACACCGGCGTAGAACGCGTGGTCAGCGTTCCCCTGCCCACGGTGTACGGCCTGTCCACCGCCGTCGGCTATCTCGATCACGAACGGGGCGAGGAGCACATGGCCCTCGTGTTCGGGCCGCCGGGCACTCATGACGTGCTCACCCGGCTGCATTCGGAGTGCCTGACCGGTGACGTGTTCGGTTCCCAGCACTGTGAGTGCGGTGAGCAACTGGACTCCGCCCTGCGGGCCGTGGTCGCCGCGGGACACGGCGTCGTCGTCTATCTGCGCGGGCACGAGGGACGCGGCATCGGGCTCGTGGCGAAGTTGCGCGCGATGGCGCTGCAGGCGGACGGGCTGGACACCGTGGACGCGAACCTCGCGCTCGGGTTGCCGGTGGACGCGCGCGACTACGGCGCGGCGGCCGGCATCCTGCACGACCTGGGGGTGCGGTCGGTCCGCCTGTTGTCGAACAACCTGCGCAAGCGTGAGGCGCTGGTGCGGTACGGCATCCCCGTCAGCGAGCAGGTGCCGCTGTTGACACCGCCGTGCGAGAGCAACATCGCCTACCTGCGCGCCAAGCGGCAGCGCCTCGGCCACCATCTGCCGCACCTGGACGCGTACACGGACGGCTGACCCGCCCCGGGGTCCGGCGGACGGGGGCGTGCCGCCCCCGGTCTGCGTCAGCCCTCGCCGGCGATGCGACGGCCCAGTGCAGGACGCCGCGTCGCCGGGAGCACGTCCATCGATTCGAGGAGCACCCGCCCATGAGCACCCCATCCCTGAGCGACCGGCTGGCCGGTCACCAGCCGCTCGTCCTCGGCGCGTTCCGTATCGTCCTCGGCCTGCTGTTCGCCGGCGAAGGCGCCGCCACCGTCTTCGGAGTGCTGGGGCGGCGCAGCGCTCCCGTGGGGGACTGGCCCTTCTGGTACGCGGGGATCATCGAGTTGGCCTGCGGCGTTCTCATGCTTCTCGGGGTCATGACGCGTGGTGCGGCGTTCCTCAGCTCGGGGATCATGGCGTTCGCCTACTTCACCGAGCACCAGCCGGACGGGCTGTTCCCCCTGCAGAACGGAGGCCTCTCCCCGGTGCTGTTCTGTTGGAGCTTCCTGATGCTGGTCTTCTTCGGGCCGGGTGCCCTGTCCCTGCCGGGACTGCTCGTTCGAGCGCGGGACGGGTTCCCGGGACAGGCATCGTCGCGCACCGAGCTTCGATGAAAGCCTGTCCTCATGGACGCCCCGCGTCGTACGGCGCCGTTGCGGAGATCGTCAGCGGTTCCTGACCGGATACATGCGATCACCCGCCGCGCGCGACGCCCGAGGCTCCTGTACCCGTGAGAGAGACACCTGTCTCCCTCGCGGTTGCAGGAGCCTCGCCTGAAGCCGACGGTTGCCGCGGTGGAGGTCAGCAGGCCTGCCGGGAGTTCTTCGGGCGGATCGAGGTGATGCCGTCGTTGTTCAGGTCCCCGACGTACGCGAAGGAAGTGCGGGGCGGAATCTCCATCTCACCGAAGCCGATCTCGAAGTTCTTGGCGAGATAGACGCAGTAGGCGATGTCCGTATCGTTCGATATCGAGGACACCACATTGTCGATGCCGCTTCTGCCGCCGATCCCCACATCGCGATTGTCCGCGAGGTCGGCATCGAATTCGCCTGGCTTCAGGCAGTAGTTCGGGAACGTGAACCCGATGGAACCGCCGTATTCGAATCTGCCCCCGAAGTCGCGGTCGGGGAAGACGCAGAACTCTCCGATTCCCGCACTGGCGCCCGCCTTGGTCGAGAGCGCCGGAACCGAGTCCGCCTTGATCGGGCCCGTCCCTCCGTCCTGCCGGTCCATCAGTACGAATCCGCCGCCGACCACCAGAGGCAACGCCACCAGAGAAGCGATGATGGACTTCTTCACAATGTACTCTTTCCGCTGGTCCAAGAATGCCTGTTCAATATTTGGTACGCGTCACGGAAAGAGCGGGTTCACCGGTGGAATCGGCCGGACGGAGAATCCGTGGGATCACCCGGGTGAGTCGGCGCGGTCGAGGGTGAGGAGGGTTTTTCCTGCGGTGGTGGCGATGATGTAACCGGTGATGTCCTCGGGGGTAACGGATGTCCCCGTCATCGTCACCAGCCGTTCCTTGGACGAGCCGGGCACACCCCAGCCCTGCGCCGGAACCTTCCACTTCAAGAGGGCCTCACGGGCACCACCGGACGTCACCGCCGTCAGCGTGCACTCCAAGGGTCCCCGTACCCCCGACAACTCCAGCGTGACCTCCGATCCCCACGCCGTCCCCCGCGCCAGCACCGCCGCCCGCACACCTGACGCGGACACCCCCCGCATCACACCCTCACCCGCCGGCCGTGCCAGCGTCGCCACTCCGCCACTGTCACCACCACCACTGTCCTGACCGGCCACCCCGGCCACCACCCCGCCACCCAGCACCGCACCCGCCACCGACGCGGCCAGCATCAACACTCCACGACGCACACCGCGCCGCCGCCCGGCACCACCCACCGACACCACACCACCAGCACCAGCACCAGCACCGGTCCCGGCCGCGGCTGCGGCGTCCACACCAGCGTCAGCCCCGGCCTCGGCACCACCCGCCGCGGCCTCCCGCAACGCCGCCCGCACCGCGGCCTCCCGCACCTCGGGAAGCCGCTCCTCCCATCCGCCACCCATCACATCGTCGGCAGACACCCGCCCGAGCGCACCCACCGCCCACCCGAACTCCTCAAGCACCCCCGCACACTCGACACACCCCTCCACATGCCGCAGAACACCCTCGACCTCAGGCCCACCCCCAGAACCCACCAGCGCCAAAACCGCCAGTTCGGACCGATCCCGCTCACACCCCACGAAAAACTCCTGTAATCACAAAAACAATCCCCGGCGACTACTGAGTGTCTACGAGACGGGGCGGGCGCGGGTTCACTCGACGGGCCGAGCCGGACGGCCCGCGCGGCCGGCCTCCTCGCCGTCATCCCCGATCACGGCACTGAACCGATCTCAGCCTGCCCGAGTAGACGTGGGAGAAGGCGCGACCCGATCACGGACAGAGCAGGTGACTTTGCACAGCCTCACATCAGGATCCGCGTCCGCGAGGCGGACGCGATCCACGGCTCGCGTGATGGCCGCCGACTCCGCGGCGGGAGCGGCTTCCGTCTCCGGGACGTTGCGTCCGGTGACACTCACCGACAGGGGCAACGCCCAGCTGTTCGCCACCCGTCACCGGCGCCGGTTCCGTCATGTGCGGGGGCTGGGCTGGTTCGCCTGGGACAGAACCCACTGGCGGCAGTCGGGAGCCCGGGAAGCCGCCTTGTGGGCCGCCGGAGAGATGGCCGAGGACATCGTCGAGCGAGATCCACTGGGTGCTTTCAGCCCGGAGGAACTCGCCGAGCACAAGCGCTACTCCCTCTCCACCTACGGGCTGCGCGCCTTGCTGGCGCAGGCGAGCGCTGCCCCGACGCTGATGGTCGCTCCCGGGGCCCTCGATGCCGAGCCGTACGAACTGTGCACTCCTGCCGGTGTGGTCGACCTGCGCACGGGCGCGCTGCGCGCCGCGGAGCCCTTGACCGACCTGCATTCCCGGGTCACGGCCGTGGCGCCCGATCTCCGCGGCACGCCACGATGGCATCAGTTCCTGGACGACGCGTTCGGCTCGGACCCGGACGGTCGCGCGACGATCTCGTACGTACAGCTGATGCTGGGCTACTCCATCACCGGCCTGGTCGGCGCGCGGGTGCTGCCGTTCCTCCATGGTCCGGGCAACAACGGCAAGTCCGTGCTGGAAACCGTGATGCGGGTCCTCGGCGATTACGCGGACGCGGCCTCCCCCGGCTTCCTCATGGAACGCGGCCACGGCTCGAACCGCTGCATGGAGGCCGCCGAGCTGAGAGGGCGCCGTCTGATCGTGTGCAGCGAGATCCGGGCGAACGACCGGATCGACGAGGCCGAGGTCCGGGCACTCACGGACGGTAGCCGCCTCACGGGCCGCCGTATCCGGACGGAGTGCTTCTCCTTCACCCCCACCCACCACTTGTGGCTGCTGGGTGACCACACGCCGGAAGCCGCCGTCGGCGGCCCCGCGTTCTTGCGGCGTATGCGGCTCATTCCCACGCAGCGCACCGTTGCTCCCGCCCTCGGGAACGACCACCTCGTGGAGGACCTGGTGGAGCACGAGGGCGCCGGAATCATCCAGTGGCTCATCGAGGGCGCCCGCCGCTACCTGGCGTCGCAGCCGGCCCGCGTGTTCGCCGCTCGGGTGAGGCAGGAGGCCGGTCTGCCGCCGGCGCCGAGATGATCCGCCCGACAGCCGCACGTACTCCCCCGGACCGGTGATCCGGTCCGGGGGTGGCACCCCTGCCCGGTGAGCGAACACCGCTCCCTCTCTGTCCCGCAGATGTGAGCCGCCGTCACGCGGCCCACGCAACAACTGTTCACGAAGGAAGGAAGCACATGTCCTCCAGGCGATTGGCGGCAGCGGCACTCACGGTGCTGGCGATGTCCGTCACGACGGCGTGCGGCGGGTCGGACGACGGCTCCGATGCCAGCGGCGCGCCCTCTCCGGCAGCGTCCCAGGAGCGCCTCGCGGACCAGGGGCCCGCCCCCGTCGGCGACCGCACCGGGCCGGCCGGACAGCTGACCGTGGCCAACGATCCGAATCTGGGGCCCATCATCACCGATGCCAGCGGTTTCACGCTCTACCGCTTCACCAAGGACGGTCCCAATCCGGAACTGTCGGCGTGTGACGCCGCGTGCGCGAAGCTGTGGCCTCCGGTTCCCGCGGACGGTGCCCTCGCGCCCGCGGGGGTGGACGACGCGCTGCTGGGAGCCGTGACACGGGGCGACGGCAGCCGGCAGCTGATGTTCGACGGTCTTCCGCTGTATCGGTACGCGAAGGACGCCAAGCCGGGCCAGGTCGCCGGTGAGGGCGTCGGCAAGACCTGGTTCGCCTCCCTCCCCTCGGACACGGTCAGCAGTGTCCAGCCGGGTGTGGACGCCTCCGGCCCCTCCGAGGAGGCACCGGAGGGGGAGGCTCCGCCGCAGGAGGGCGAAGTCGGGGAGGAGGTGCTCGAGGCCCTGCCCGGTCTCTCGGTCGTCGACGACCCCGAACTGGGCGAGATCGTCGTCGATGCCAAGGGCCGTACGCTGTACCGCTTCGTCAAGGACACCGACTGGCCGATGACGACCGCGTGCACGGGCAGTTGTCTCGACACCTGGAAGCCGGCCGCGCTCGTGGAGAAGAACGACGTCGAGGGCATCGACCCGAAACTGGTCATTCCCTTCAATCGGCCTGACGGGAAGAAGCAGCAGACACTCGACTGCTGGCCGCTGTACTGGTTCACGGGCGATCAGCAGCCCGGTGACATCAACGGTCAGGGCAAGGACGGCAAGTGGTTCGCCGTCGCCCCCGACGGCTCCCTGGTCAAGAAGTAGCCGGTGTGGGGGTGAGGAGGGTTTCGCCTCCGGTGGTGGCGATGACGTAACCCGTGATGTCCCCGGCATCAACGGACGTATCCGTCATCGCCACCAGCCGCTCCTTGGACGAGCCGGGCACCCCCCACCCCAACACCACACCACCAGCACCGGCACTCCCCCACATGTCGCACAACACCCTCGACCCCGGAAGCGCCCGCCACGCACTCCATGAGCCGAATCAACGGCCGCGCGTCGCTCCCGGGGCCTGCGGGGGCGGAGGATTGCTCGACGTACTGGCCGGATTCGTGGGTTTCGTGAACGGAGTCGAGAGAGTGCGCACGGCTCGCTTGAACAAGCTCTGGTGGGACTCGAAATTCACGAAGGACGCACCCTCGGTGAAGAGAGGACCCTCCGCCCCCGCATCGGACCGGGCCCCTTGTTCGGCAGCTTTCTGCCTTTCTTGCCTTTTCCGCGCCTCTGCCTTCTGCATCTCTTCCAGTTGCTTCCGGAGGCCGAGACTGTAGGAGCCCTCCTCCTTCCCTCCGGGCACCGCGTCGTGCACCGCGTCGAGACTGGCGACAGCGGCCCTGAACCTGGTGACGTCGCCGCCGGACGTGTGCGGCCGCGACTGCGCAGCGGGTCTCGGGCGGGGCGGGGTCGGAGCATCACGCGGCTTGGTGAAGGCGTCTGTTTTCCACCAATCGGGCAGGCTTTGCTGCCGTGCGCTCCGGGCTATCGGCTGCTGCCCACCTGGCCTGTCGCGCGCTTCACTCTTGCCGGTGCCGTCTTCGCTGAGCACGTGGAACCTCGAGACAGATGTAAGTGGCCACGGACACTTGAGTGGAGGGGCGCCGGCGAGGGCGCCCCTCCACTCGGGCCGGCCGGTATCCCGGCCGATGACGTCGGTCGACTACCAGGCTTGGCACAGGTGAGGCACCACGCAGCCCGCTGCGTTGATCACCTCGTCCTCGGGGGCGCTGGTGAAGGTGAGCGCTCCGGCCAGGGCCAGCGCGGGGATCAGAAAAGCGAGGGAACGCAGGCGACGGTGCATACGCCGACTCTTTCTGGGAGAGGGGAATAACTCGGCCGGATCACGTCGGATGACCGAGGGAAGCCATCTGAAATACTCCCCCGTGGTGATTAACGGCGGCTTGCTCCGGCACCTGGTGCATTCCTCGTGACCCGGACGAGCGCGGTGCCCGGCGGGCTCTTCCAGGGGCAGGGACGGCCGGTCGAGGTCAGTGACGCATCCGCGCACCCGCGTGTGCGGCTGCGGCCTGCACGTGAGGAACCTCGCCCGTCTCGCGCCCCGCCCGGGCGGCTCCGACATCGTTCCGGGAAACCCCCGGCGGGAGGGTCTGTGCGGCCTGCGCGATCCCAGTCGGTTCGTTGACATGCTGCTCGGCGCGGCCCGCGCGGGCATCACTCGGCGCCTGGACCGCACTCGGCATCGGCTGGGCCCGCGCTGCCGTGTCCACCAGCTCGTCCCACCGGGCGGCCCGCGCGGCATTCGCGACGCCGCGCTCCTGCTCGTACATGTGGACGACGGTGGCCAGATAGTTGGAAGCGATCGTTTTCGCCTGCAGGCTGCGCCCCTGGTGCCCGAGGATCTCGTTCACCCGAGGAGCAACGGCTTCGGCGATCTGCTTCATTTTTTGTCGCCGCTGCCTGTCGCTGAGCTCCGAATAGGCCGTGTAAACGGCATCGTACGTTTCGTTCACTTCTCCTCCAACTGTGCGGCATCATTGCGCTGTCCTGCTGCCGCCTCATACGAATGGCGAGCGTCCCGGGTTCAGTGAGAATGTTTGCGACCGGGCTGTTTCAGCCCGGTCGCAAGGGAATGTTAACCAGGATCTGATGCAATACGGGCGCGCGGAAAAGGCTCCTTGGCAGGCGCCGTTTCCGTGATCATTGAACACTTCAGGACGAGAAAGAATGGAATTCTTGTGATGCCGAACGCAGCAGAACGGGGGGCAGATCCGGAGGCGGCTCGCCCCGAACCCGGCCCGCCGGACGGAAGAAGCACCGTCCATACGCCGTACGCGGTGACCACGACGGCGTTGGCAGCCATCGCCGCCGTCACCTGGACGGTCTCGTCCTACACGACGGATCCCACCGCAAAAGCCGCCAACGCCACCGTGGCCACGGCCGCTTCCCTGGGAGCAACGGTGTTCGGCATCAAGGCCTTCACGCCGGCGGCCACCGCGGCGACCCGCAGGGCCCAGGAGATCGTTCAGGGCCTGCCCTTCCACCAGCGGGAACAGGCGGCCGCGCCCGGTGCCGCGGCCGCACCTGCGAGGTGAGCGTCGGCCCCGCCCTGCCGGTCCTGGCCCTCAGGGCACCAGGGCCCCGCTGACCGCCTCGTAGATACGCTGCGCTTCCGGTCCCAGCCTGGGACCGGCCAGCCAGGACGGTTCGTCGGGGCCGATCGAGGTGTTGCTCACCAGGACCGGTGTGCCGTCCTGGGCCTCGATGAACCAGCCGCCGCCCGATGAGCCGCCGGTCATGGTGCAGCCCACTCGGAACATCGTCGGCTCCGCGGCGTCCAGGGACAGACGTCCGGGACGGTCCTGGCAGGTGAACATGCGCTCGCCGTCGAAGGGCGCGGCGGCCGGGTACCCCCAGAGCTGCAGGGCGGCGACCTCCGGCGCGCCCGGCGCGTCGAAGCTGATCGCGGCGGACGCCCCGATCGTCTCCTCCAGGGACGCTCCTCCCGCATCACCCGTGCGCTGGACGCGCAGGACGGCGAAGTCGAACGCGGCTCCCGCGCCGCCCGTGGGAGCACCGCGGGTGATCCACTCCTCGGACGTGCGGGCCGCGTCGGCCCACCACACGCCGAAGGGGGCGGGATCGTCCGCGCCCCGGTCGTTGTAGGACGGAACGAAGACGATGTTCCGGTACCAGCCGCCGTCCGCGCCCGCGTGGACGCAGTGCCCCGCCGTCCACACCAGGTCCGAGGCACCGGGTCGGGCCGCGTCGGTGATCACGGTGGCGGAGCACACCGACGGTCCGTCGGGGGTGTCGAAGAAGAGCTTGCCGATCACGGGCACGGTCTGCTGATAGGGCCGGCCGACCTCCTCCGCCGTCACGGGAGCCGGTTCGGGATCGGAGACACCGCTCGCCGGGTCGCCCGCGTCCTCGGCCACCGGCACATCCCGGCTGGCCGAGTCGCGCATGCGGTCGGAGTCCCACAGACCGTCGATGACGGGGTTGAGGAAGTCGTCGCTTCCGCGCAGCCACGCGGAGTCGTCCCAGTCGCGCCATCGGCCCTCGGCCCACCCCTCGGACGCGCGCGAACCGGTCGTGTCACCGAGGAACCGTGAGGGCACGCCGGAGAGCACCGCTGTCACCGCGGCCACCGCCACGGCACACCCCACCATGATCCATGTCATTCCTCGGCTCACTGCTCAACTCCCCAGTCGACGACCGCGATCGGCCCCGCCGCCCCTCGATGGGCCACGGTGCACGCCTCGTACTACGCGCCCCGGCGCCCCCGGGTTCGTGCGGTCACGCGGGCCGCGCGTCCGTCGCCGCCGGGCCCGCGGTCCTTCCCGCCGGCGCGCAAACCCATCCGCCACCAGCCACGTAGAGATCAGGGACAACGGCGGTGAGCCCGAGCGCGGGGCGGATACGGCACGCGCCCCACCGCCGTCATGAACGGCAGCCCCGGACCCGTGCACAACGGTGAGCGTCCGACGGGGCCGACCTCAGGAGCGAAGTGGACAGCGATGCAGTGCGATTCTGCGTGCTGGGACCTGTCAAGGCCTGGCGCGGAGACACCGAAGTACGGTTGGGCAGCCCGCAGCAGCGTGTGGTGATGGCCTCTCTGCTGATCAGAAGGGGAGCGTACGTTTCCTCGGTGGGGCTGGTGGACGCCGTCTGGGGGCCCAGACCGCCGGCCTCGGCGACCAATGCCCTGCGCGTGTACGTGCACCGGCTGCGCCGTGCCATCGGGCCGGTCGGCGAGGGCGGGCCGTCGATCGAGTCCATCGGCAGCGGCTACCGTCTGCATGTGGTGCCGCAGGCGCTGGACCTCGCCGTGTTCCGGACCGTGCTGACGCGCGCTCAGGACCTCCAGCGCGAGGGAGATCACAAGACGGCCGGCCAGGTGCTGCGTTCCGCGCTGGCCCAGTGGCAGGGCCAGTGTCTGGCCGACCTGCCCGGGGTGTGGGCCCAGACCCAGCGCGCACGGCTCGGCAATCTGCGGCTCGACGCCCTGGACGCGTTGTTCACCAGCGAACTGTGCGTCGGCTCCCATCAAGGGCTCATCACCGAGTTGACCGGTGTGGCCGAGGAGTACCCCTTCGAGGAGCGCTTCCGTGAGCTGCTGATGCTGGCCCTCTACCGTTCCGGCCGGCAGGCGTCGGCGCTGGCGGTGTACGAGGAGACCCGGGAACTGCTGGCGCGTGAACTGGGGATCGGGCCCAGCCCGACGCTCGGTCTCCTTCACCAGCAGATACTCCGCGCCGATCCGGCGCTCCTCGCCGATGCCCCCGCTCTCGCCGAGAAGCACCTCGTCCGGCCTCAGCAGGTGAGCACGGTCCGCATGACCCCTCCCGCGGAGCCGCCCGCTCCGACACGGCTGCCGCGCGAACCGTCCGGCTTCATCGGACGGCAGAAGGAGCAGGCCCTGTTCAGGGAGATGGCCCAGGCGGCGCGCAGTACGGCCTGGACGGGCGGAGTCTGCCTGGTCACAGGGGCTGCCGGGGTCGGCAAGAGCGCGTTCGCCGTCCGCATGGCCCACCAGCTCTCGGCCCACTACCCCGACGGATCGATCCACGTCGACCTGCACGGGTACGGACCGGCCGCGCCACTGCTCCCGGAGCAGGTCCTCGACACCGTGCTGCGGGCCTTCGGGGTCGACACCGCGCGTGTCCCCGCACGGACGGAGGCGCGGGCCGCCCTCTACCGCAGCGTGCTGGCCGGCAAGCGGGCCCTGCTGCTGTTCGACAACGCCGTCGACGCGCGCCAGCTGCGCCGGCTGCTGCCCGGCGCGTCCCCGTCCCTGGTCGTCGCGACCAGCAGGAACCATCTGGCGGACCTGGTGCAGGACGGCGCCCGGCATCTCCGGCTGGAGGCACTGCCCGAGCAGGACGCGCGGGCGCTGCTGCGCAGCCGGCTCGGAGTGCCGCGGACGGTGCGGGAGAAGGAGGCCGAGGGCCGGCTGGTCACCCTGGGCCATCGGCTGCCGACGGCTCTGGGGCGGACGGCGGCCCAGGCCGCGACCCGTAAGGACGTCCTCCTCACCCACCTCGCCGACGAGCTGACGGACGCCGCCTCGCCTCTCTACTGGTTCGGCCAGGAGGGCGAGGGAGCCGACCCGCGCACCCTGCTGTCCTGGTCCTACCGCACCCTGACGCCCCAGGCGGCGCGGCTGTTCCGGTTGATGACCCTGGCGCCCGCGTCCCATCTGTCACCGGGGGCCGTCGCCGCGCTCACCGGTGTGCGGCTGTCCCAGGCGAGGCTGCTGCTGGAAGAGCTCGCCGCGATCCACCTCGTGGAGGAACCGGCGCCGGGCCGCTTCGTGCTGACGGGCCTGCCGCGTGCGTACGCCGCCGACTTACTCAAGGAGAGTGCGGACGGGCACGACAGCCGCCGTGCCGCCGCCCGGTTGTCCACGTATCACGCGGTGACGTCGCACCGCACGGCCTCGGGGTGGGGAACCGAGCTCCCCGCCGCCCCGCCGGCCGTGTCGTCACGGGCGGCGAGCGGTGCGGACGGAGGGGGCGGGAGGTGCGGGACCACCGGGGAGGGGTGTCCCCGGATCGTGCCGGCGCAGGACACGCCACACATCCTCACCCGCTCCACGGACCCGGCCGAGCAGGCACGTGCTCACCAGGACACGGGCCTGAACTACCTCCAGGTGGGCCGGCCGTGCGAGGCCCGTTACCACCTCGTCCGCGCGCTGGCCGCCTTCAGCGACCTCGGTGAACTGCTCGAGACCGCGCGCTGCCACGAGTACCTCGCGCTCGTCGCCCTCCGGCGGGGCAAGGTCACCCAGGCCATCCCCCACGCCCAGGCCGCGGCCAACCACCTCGCCGGGACCCGGGACCGTCCCGCCCTGGCCGGGGCACTGCGACGGCTGGCCGGGCTGTGGGAGCTGAGCGGGAGGCTGACCGAGGCGTCGCGCTGCCACCGGTCCGCGATCACGGTGCTCCGGGAACTGGCCGACACTCCCGCCGAGGCTGCCGCGTGGAACGCTCTCGGGTGCGTTCACCACCGGCTGGGCGACAGGAGCGAAGCGGTGCGCTGCTATCGGCGTGCCCGCGAACTGGAGCAGCGTGCCGGTGCCGTCCGGGCGGCCGAGGACCTCGTCCGCCGGGGCGAGGAGGAACACGCACGCGGCGACGTGTGGGCCGCCCAGGAGTCGTGGATCGTCGCACTCGCCGTGCTGGACGAGTACGACCGGCGGGCGGCGGCGCTCGCACTCGGGCGGATGGAGCGGCTCCTCGGCGAACACGCCGACGCCCCGTTCAGATCGTCGTGATCATCACGGCCGGAGCGCGCCCGGGCCGTCGCGTCGCACGCCACGGCTTCCCCCGACGAGGCTCACCAGCCACTCGGCGGGACCGCGCACGGGCCGCTCGGGGACCCGGCCGCAGGACAGCACGCTGATCCACACCTGTGCCGCGTAGAGCGCCACGCACAGCCCGAGGACGGCGGCACCGCTCCACCTCCCGTACAGGCCGAGTCCCAGCCCGGTGAACAGCGACGCCATGACGAGCGACTGCGTCAGATAGTGCGTCAGGGACAGGCGGCCGGTGACCGCGAGCGCCTCGCAGAGCCGTTTGCCCCGCACCGACCGCCAGAGCAGGAACAGCCCGGCGGCATACGCGGCCGCCAGCAGCGGCGCGGACACGGCGTTCGCCGCCTTCCCTACGTAGATCCACTCACGGCCCAGCGGGCCATGCGTGCACACGGCGGCGAACAGCGCCAGGGGGAGGCCTCCGGCCAGGCCGGTCAGTACGGCGCGGCGCTGCAGCGCGGGCTGTCGCGCGACCTGCTCGGCCAGTCCCCGACGGCCCGCGACGAGCCCGCACAGCATGGCGAAGAGGATGTCCGGGGCCGCGAGCAGCCCGCCGACGACGTACACGCCGGACATCCTCGCGTTCTCGAGGATCGTCTGCGCCGGGCCCTGCTGGTAACGGCCCGCCAGAGCCCGCTCACCGGCCTCCACGGCGGCGATGTCGGCCGCCGTCCACGGGCCGAGCGCCAGACTCCACAGCCCGATCGCCAGCAGCACGCCGACGAACAGGACGAGGAGCCCGCCGGCGACCCACAGCAGGGTGCGCGCGGACACGGACCTCACCAGGATCAGGACCACGCCGAGGACCGCGTAGGTCGTGAGGATGTCTCCTGGGAACAGGACGACCGCGTGGACGGCTCCGAGCGCGAACAGTGCCACCAGACGCCGGACGTGACGGGCGGGCGCATGCCCGCGGGGCAGTGTGAGGGCGAAGCTGTAGCCGAAGACGAAGGAGAACAGCAGGTAGAACTTCATCTCCAGCACGGTGGTGACCAGCAGGGCCGGCAGCCAGTCCGCCCAGAGGCCGCCGTCACCGAGGTGGCCGCGCCGGTGGGCACCGGACAGCAGGAAGGCGTTGACGGGCAGTATCCCCGCCAGCGCGAATCCGCGGAGCGCGTCGATCGCCCGCGTTCGCACGAGCGCCGGTGAGGCATCACCCCGGGGCACCGCCCTCGGGCGGCCCGGCACCGCCGCGCCCCTCATGCGCGGAGGGCCTTCGCGGCCGCGGCGCGTACGTCCTCCACCGGTGTCAGGGTTCCGGGGCATTCCGTCGGCGTCCACGCCCCGTGGGCGTTCACGGGGGAACCGAGTCGGAGGGTCCGGCCCGTGAGCGGGTTGCGGTAGGACAGCGGCGCCCGCGGGTCGAGGCCGTGCATGCGGGACAGGGAGGCCACCAGGGTGGTGACGGACCGCCGAGCGGCGGCGGTGGGTTCGCGCACCGTCATGTCGCCCAGGAGCGCGATACCGATGTTGCCGGTGTTGAAGTCGGCCGTGTGGAAGGCGGTGACGCAGTCGCCCGACGCGTTGTGGGCGATCGTTCCCGGGTCGCCGGAGTCACGGCCCTCGTAGACGCGTCCGGCGGCGTCGACGAGGAAGTGGTAGCCGATGTCGCCCCAGCCGTTGTGTACGGCGTGGAGCTGGAAGATGGCGCGTACCGTGCCCGCCGGGTCGGGGTCGTCGTCGGCCGTGACCGTGTGATGGACCGTCACCGCTTGTACGGGGGCGAACGCACGGGATGCGGTGGTGAGGGAGGGCACCGCCCCCCACTGGCTCCTGCGCACCACCGGAAGATCCGCGAGATCGGGGACCTTCTCGGGGGTGCTGGGCAGGGGCGTCGGCGAGGCGGTGGGCGTCGGCGAGGCGCCGGGGGTCGGAGTGGAACCGTGCACCGTGTCCACGATCACGCCGCTGAGCAGGTCGATGCTCTCCGGATAGGCCAGCTGGTACGCCTCCGCCCCGGGAGCGCGCACCAGCGCCCGGGAGACCGCGCGCCGGCGGACGGGCCTGCGCTCGTCCCGGCCGCAGGGGCACCCGGGCTTCACCCGCATCCACGGTGTCGGAGGAACGGACGTGCCGAGGAAGCGGATCTGCAGGCCTTCGCCGGGGCCGGTCCACGTCAGACCGACGGCGGAGATCGGGAACGGCGACCGCTGCGTCTCGCGGGGGCGGGGAGGTCCGGACGCGGAGGGCGAGCCGGTACCGGGCGACCGCACGGGACGACTTGAGCCGGAAGGGCCGGGAGAGCAGGCGGACAACGCACCCGCCGCTGCGGACAGCAGGAGACCTCGTCGGGACGGGAAGGACAGGTTCATGGTGTGTATCCGCGGTGGGTGAGGGCGTTTTTGAGGGCGCGGAGGGCGAGGTGGGTGCGTGATTTGACGGTGCCCTGGGGGATGCCGAGCTGGTGGGCGGTGTCGGCGACGGAGCGGTCGAGGTAGTGGATGTGGAGGAGGATCTCGCGGTGGGAGGGGGTGAGGTCCTGGAGGGCTTGCAGGACGAGGGATGTGTTGAGGGTGTGTTCGTCGTGTTCGCCGCCGGGGATTTCGGGGGTGTCGGTGTCGCTGGTTTCCGGGGGGCGGGCCTGGCGGGCGCGGTGGGCGTCGATGACGAGGTGGCGTACGACGGTGACGAGCCAGGCGCGGATTCCGTCGGCCTGGGCGTCGAGGATGTCGGCGCGGCGCCAGGCGCGCAGGACGGCTTCCTGGACGATGTCCTCGGCGCGGTGGGTGTCGCCGCCGAGGAGTCCGGTGGCGATGCGCAGCAGGGCGGTGCCGTGTTTGTCGTAGACGGCGCGGATGAAGGTCTGGGGGTCGTGGGCGGGTGGCGGGCCGGCAGGCGGGCCGGGCGGGGGTGGGGCGGGTGTGGTGTCGGCGGGGTCCTCCCGGGGTGTGGGTGTGGCGTGCGCGGCGGCCCTGGGCCTCATGCTGATCTGGTCTCCCCCTCGCGCTGTTCCCGGGCGTGCCAGGGGGCGCGAACGTACGGTGCGTCGGTGTACGACCACCCTGTGCGGGGCCACTTAGCAGCGGATTAACAACCACTTGCCCCAGCCGCCGGCGCGACGCCGGACCATCCGTCCCACGCCGACCGCACGCGGGAGGGGCTCGGTCCCTCCCGCGTGTCCTACTCGGGATCGACCGGCGGGGACTGCTTCACCCGGTGCATGCCGGTCTTGCATCCGGCGAACGGGCCGTTGGGCAGGCGCAGTGACGTCATCACGGGTGTCAGGAAGTCCCGGTGCCAGATGCCGGGTCCCGCGAGCCCGCCCTCCGTGCGGGTGTGTTGCTGCCAGGCCATCCACAGGCCGAAGAGCTGGGCCACCGCTTCCAGGTGTTCCCACCATCGGGGACACCACGGCGCCTGCGAGGTGACCTCCCTGCCGTAGACGGGGAGCAGCAGGTTGTGGACCCAGATCTTCAGACCCGCCAGGGCCTCGAAGAAGGCGTCGCCGCTGAGGTAGAGGATGAAGCCCGGCTGGTTCTCGTCCTTCTCCGGTTCACCGCCCGGTCGCGGGGTGTCACTCACGCCCGGGCCGTCCTGCGTCTCCTGCGGGGGCGACGTGTCGGACCGCTCGGGGACGACGGCGGTCCCCTGCTGTCCCGTTTCCTCCAGCGGGCCGGACCGCTGTGACGGTCCGCTGTCGCCGGGTGCCTCCCGCGGTTCCGGCGCCGGCGAGGGCTCCGTCCGGGTCTCCTCGGGAGGGAGCCGGTGGCCGCCCTGTTCGGAGAGCAGCTTGCTGATGAGAGAAGGTGGCTGGTCCGGCATGTTCCTGTCCTGTCGGTCTGCGGACGCGGCCGCGGTCTGCGGCCGGCCGGTGGGGACGACCCCCGCGCGGGCACGGCCTCACACCATGTCCGGCGCCTGCTCGTGCCACTTCTGCGCCGCCCGTTCGGTGATCGCCTGCACCTCTGCCTTGGCCTGGGCGGAGATCGGTCCGGCGTCGGGTTCCTTGTACCAGGGCCGCAGCCGGATCAGCGCCGGCCGCACTCCTGTCGCCAGCAGCAGGGCGGTGCCCTTGGGCAGTGCCCTGATCTTGTCGGCGGGCATGATCGCTTCCTGCCGGTAGGACATCGACCGTGACGAACCGTCCCTGCTGCGGGACGTGCTGTAGGTCTTCACGTCGTGCTGGCCGACCAGCTTGGACACCTTCTCGACGAAGTCGGCGTCGTCCAGGCCCGCTCCGAGCAGCTTGATGGTCGCCGCGCTCCACAGGGCGTCCATGCCGGCCTCCCCCCACACCCGGCTGCCCTGGCGGTAGCTCTGCAGCAGGGTGACGACGTTGATGCCGCGGGATCCGAGGTGGCTGTAGAGATCGGGCAGGTCGGAGATGCGGCAGACGTTGGCGGCCTCGTCCAGTACGGCGGTCATCGGCGGGTCGAGGCGTCCGCCCATCCGCTCCGCCGCGACGACACCGGCGCGCATGGTGCTGTCCGCGAGGCCCGCGATGATGCCGGCCGCGGAGCCGCCGCCGTCCTTGGACAGCAGGTAGAGGGTGTCGTTGCCCAGGACGTGCTGATGGGGATCGAAGCGCGGCAGGCCGGGGTCGGGCGTGACCCAGGCCGCGATCTCGGGGTCCAGCAGGCAGGAGACGCACTGGCGGGCGGTCTCGTAGATGCCGTCGCGTGTCTCCACCGCGCCGAGCACCGTGCCCTGCAACTGCTCGGCCATCGCCGGCAGTCCGACCTCCTTGAGGAGGTCGATGGGCGCGCGGTCGGCCGGGTCGGCGAGCCAGCCCAGCAGGTCGGTGACCGACGACCGGCTGCGCGAGGCGGCGAGGAACAGCGCGGTCAGGGTGTTCTGGGCGGCGGAGATCCAGAAGTCCTTCTTCGCCGAGTCGTCGTTCACCGAGGCCACGAAGTGCCCGGCCATCCTCCGGGAGTTCTCGATCGTGACGCACTCGGCGAGCATGTCCCACCACATGAGCCGCGGTGTGTGGGCGATGCCCTGGGGATCGAAGGTCCACACGGTGCCGGCCTGTTCCCGGGCGGCCCTGGTGACCGAGTAGACGTCGGACTTGTTGCTGGTGAGGAGCACCGCTCCGCGTGCGCGCAGGACGCGGGGGATGGCGATGCCGGTGGACTTGCCGGCCCGGGGGGCCATGAGGTCGAGTTCGACGTCCTCGTAGGAGGAGCGCAGTTCCGGACCGCCCGGGTCGAGGTCGCCCAGAAGATTGCCGCGGTCGTCGGGCTCCACCTCGGTCACGTCCCTCAGGGAGGGCCGCAGTTGTCTGGCTTTCGCGGCGGCCTCCTTCGGAAGGAGGGCGGCCAGTTCCTTGCGTCCGGCGAGGCCGTTGCGGTGCGGGCCACGCCCCTGGAACCGGCGGACGACGAGTACCACGATCGCGGCCAGGACGAGGGTCACGGCCACGGTTCCCACGACCGCGGCGGCCGGTGACCGCGGCCATGCCGTGCTCGGGCCGACGGACACGATCTCGAAGAACGTCGACAGCCGGAACGGCGGTGGGCGCCACCCTCCGCCGGCCACCGCCACCCCGAGTGTCCCGCCGAACCACACCACGCCGCAGAGGGCGAGGACACTGCCCGCCAGAACCGTGACGGCGAGGGTGACCTGCTCGTCGCCGCCCCTGGCGCCCTGGGCCATCAGTGCGTCCCCTCGTCGTGCCGGGCCGTCCGGGTGGGCGTCCAGCGGGTGTTGGTGTCGTGCAGGTGCCGCTCGGCGTCCGTGATGGCGACCCGGATCGGGATGCCCGGCCTGCCGCCCACCTTGATCAGGAACTTGCCGCGTCCCGGAGGCTCCTCGTGGTCACCGGCACTGGCCCAGCCCGGTGGGGACGACCACGAGGACACCAGGGAGATCTCCCGCTCGGACAGCCCCACGACCCGGCCCAGTTCTTCCATCTCGGTCCGGGGAAGTCCGGCGCACACCACCATTCCCGCGCGTTCCACGAAGCCGCGGGCCTTCGCCTTGTCGGCCTCGCTGCCGAGGGCCTCCGCGTCCTTGAGGGTGTGCGTGATCTTGGCGTCGGCCAGGCCCAGGGACCGGTTGAGGCGGGTGAGCGCGTCGATGCGGTCGACGATGCCGGTCGCCGCCCGCAGCGGACGCCACAGTTCGTCCAGCACGGTGAAGTACCACCGGCGCGGCGCCAGCCCGGCGTCCGCCAGGGCGTGGGACGCGGCGACCGTTCCCAGCCCGTCGGACCAGGCGGCGAGCATCGCTGCGGCGGTGAGCTGGGTGTCGGACTCCCCGATGCGTGAGATGTCGATGCACACGGCCGGGGCGGCCGGGTCGATGCGGGTGGAGGTGGCGGAGGCGAAGGTGCTGCCCAAGGGGCCGTCCAACAGGCCCACCAGTGACCGGTGCAGCGGGTCGACGGCGTCCCGGTAGCGTGCGGTCTCCCCGCGGTCGAGGGTGACGGCACGCACCCGGTCCGGCCCTTCCGCGAGGACGGCCACGAGGTCGGGCAGCAGGACGGGCCTGCCGCCGGACGTGCGTTCCCGCAGCAGGTGCAGGGCCGCCGACAGGACGGACTGCTCGTGGTCGTCCATCGGCCTGCCCCGCACGATCGTCACGAGCGCCGCGACCATGTTCAGCACACGGCCGTGCGCCTCGGCGAGCAGCGCCCGCCCGGCCTCGCCGCCGATCCGGGCCGCCGCCTGCCCCATGGCTCCGGGGTCGAGGACGTTGATGCCGCCGGTGCCGCGGCCGATCGAGATCACCTGGCCGCCCAGGGCGCGCACGGTGTCCGCGTAGTCCGGTTTGAGATCGCCGAGCACGAGTGGGACAACGCCCGTGGCGGCCAGACCGATCAGCATCCGGTTCACCAGGGTGGACTTGCCCAGACCCGGCATGCCCAGCATGAACAGCGAGGGGTTGGAGATGTAGCGGGCCCGGGTGAACCAGGACAGGGGGTCACCGCACACGGTGGCACCGGTCATCAGGTGCTGGCCGAGAGGCACCCCGGTCATGGGCGCTCCCGATCCCGCGGCGAAGGGCCACAGGCCGCAGGCCTGCACCGTGGTGGCGCGCCACATCGTGGGCGGGCTCAGATATCCGACCTGCCCGCCGCCGCGTCCGCTCCAGCCGCGGACGGCGTGGGGCTGGGTGTTCCCGGCCGCCGCCCACGGCTGCTTCGGGTCGGAGCCGTTCTTGCGCGTCACAGCGCCTCCTGCAGGTCGCGCGGGATCATCACGTACTCCCAGGGGAGAATCCCGAGGGGAAGGGTGCAGGTGAACGCGGCGGCCTGCATCCGGTCGGCCGGACGCATCGACACGCGTGCGCCGGCCTGGAGGTTGCGCAGGGTCACCGCCGCGTCGGGCAGTTGCTCCGCGGAGTCCACCGTGATGGTCGCCATCAACGAGAACTCCACGAGGCCGGCGCCCGAGGCCTCCTCGGCCGCGGTCTGCTCGGTCGCCGCGATCTCCGAGGCGGCACGCGCCTGCACCATGCCGCGGCCGCTGCTCGCCATGAACTGGGCCGCACGCCGGTCCGATTCCACGATGCGGGCCGACGTGGCGGGGTCGATGGGCCGGTAGATGAGGGCGATGCGCTTGCGGCGGGTGCCGGCGGCGGGCTCCAGCATGCCGCGCAGGACACCGGATCGGACGGTACCGCGCGGCGCCAGGGTGAGCTGCCACGTGCGGGAGACGCCGGAGTCGTGGTGGTAGGCCCCGACCGTCTCCACGGCGGCGGCCGGTCCCGCGTCCTCCCACTCCAGACCCGTGCCCCCTTGGCCGGTGCGGGCGTGCAGGACGTCGGACGCCACGGCGGGGTCGTAGGCGACGCGGGTGACTTCGGCGATGCGCTCCGCGGACAGCGGTGCGGCGGAACCGCCGCCCGCGCCGACGAGTCCGCTCAGGAGGCCGGGGATGCGGATGGCGAGGTCGGCGATGATCTCCTCGACGGCGCGCTTGTTGCCGGGCGGCATGCGGTAGGTGAGCGTGATGTAGGTGTGCATCTCGGAGGAGGCGGCGGGGTAGGTGCGCACCACCTCCTCCATCACCGAACGGGCCAGCGGGGGCGCGTCGGGGGACACCCGGGGCAGGACCTCCAGCGCGAGCCGGGTTCCCGGGTCGGGGGCCGTCTCGACCACGACGGTCGCGCCCTTGAGGTCGGGTTCGTGGGCCAGCCGTGCCAGCCAGTCCCCCCAGGACGCCACCCACACGTCGACCTGGTCCGGGTCGACCAGGGAACCGCCGTCCGGCTCGCATCCCAGCACGATGCTGTACATGTTGCGGCCGTTGTGGTGGATGACGCCGAACGGCCTGCCGTATGCGTCGTGGCCCTCCGACACCGTCACCCTGCTGAGCAGTCCGGGCGGCCGGAACCGGCCTCCGGGGCGCTGGGACAGGGGTCCGGAGACGTAGATGTGCGAGCCCTTCGACCTGCGTCGCCTCCATCCCACCCGCACGGCCAGCAGCTGGTAGAGGTTGCGGCCGTCCTGGGTGCGCACGACCAGGGGGGTCAGGGCCATCGCGACCGGCACCGCGACCACCACGGCGGCGACCAGTGAGATCAGGGAGAACAGCAGGGTGAGCACCAGCCCGCCGAACACACCGACGGTGCCGAGCATGCCGAACGGGCCGAGTCCGGGCCGGCGGGGCCGGCGCCAGTTGCCATAGGTCGGGTGCGTCACTGAGGGGTGTGCTGTCACGTGGGTTCCTCTTCGGGGAGGACCGCCGGCGCCGGGCGCCGGCGGCCGTCTGGTCTAACGGTTGTGTCCTGCGGCGCCGTCGGAGCCGTCCAGTGAGTGCGCCGTCGCTTTCATGGCGCCCTTGGCCACCGTCGCCGCCGCGCCGAGAGCCGCGGCGCCCACGGCGGCGCCCGGCGCGGAACCGCCGCCGCCCCCACCGCCCGCACCGGACGGCCCGGCCGGGGCCTGACCGCCGCCGCCCGGACGGCCGCCGTCGGCCGCTGCCGCGGCCTGCTTGCCGACCGCGCCGACGGCACCCGCCACCGCCGCGGGCGGCGAGGAGGGTGAACTCGGCGCTCCGGACGCTCCGGACGCCCCCGACGCACCGGCGCCCATGCCGCCCGACAGGCCCGGCATGAGCGAACGCGCTCCACTGGCGATCGCTCCGGGCGCCGCCATCGCCGCGGCCCCCATGGGGTTGCTGGTGCCGAGTGCGGCCGTCGCCGGGACGACCAGCTTGAGCAGGGCCGGGAGCGCGATTGCCGACAGCAGCATCACGCCGATGCCGGCGATCCGCGTGTGGACGTCGCTGGTCCCGGTGTCCGCCGTCATCGTCGATCCGGCGTAGATCACCAGCGCCGCCGCCGGCTTGTACAGCAGCCAGGCGACCAGCCAGCCGATGTGCTTGCGCCACCAGCCGCTGCCCCAGTCGGTCATCGACGCGGCCGCCGCCAGGGGCAGTGTTCCGAGCAGGAGCACCATGACACCGAGCCGGATGTAGAGCAGCAGGGTGTGGACGATCGCCGCCACCAGCAGCAGCAGCGCGACGATCAGCAGCAGGAACTTCTCCAGGCCCCCGTTGCTGCCGCACGCGATGCTGCTGAGCTGTTCCTGGGCTCCCACCGCGAAGAGGTGGTCCGCGTACCGGTCGGAGAGACTGGCGAGCGCCGTGACGACCGCGGTGCCCGCACCCGCCACCAGGATCACGCGCGCGAGACCGCGCAGAGCGGTGAAGCCTGCCTCGCCCCTGCGTTCCATCGCCATACGGACGGCTGCGACGATCAGTGAGGCGATGGCCGCGTACACGACGACCCATTGGGTCTGGGCGCTGACGCTCTCGGCGGAGTCGTCGCTGGAGATGGTGGGGATCTTCTCGATCAGAGCGCCGTACACGTTGATCGCGGCGGCCATGATGAGACGCGCGATCAGTTCGACGATCTTTCCGATGGGATCGGCGAGGAACTGGAAGAAGCCGACCACCGGGTTCGGGTCGGTGGGGGAGACGATGCACGCCATGTCAGAGTCTCCACAGCTCGAATGACCCGCCGTTGGCGGTGGGGGCGAGGTCCGAGAACAGCGAACCGTCCGGCTGTGCGACGGCCTTCCAGTCGCCGTCGTGCCACCGGAGGACGACCTCCGTCGAATACAGGGACGTCCCCCCGCCGGCCCGCAGGAGCAGCCGCACCCTGGCCTCCGTGGGGGAGTAGTCGTTCACCGCGTAACCGGCGTACGAGGAACGGGGGCCGTCACCGGCCCTCCGGCCGTCGGCGGCCGAGCGCAGGGAGACGAGGAAGTCCCGGGACCGGCCGGGCACCACCTGTTCCTCCACCACTGACCGCCAGGCCCCGCCCGACATCTGCGTGGGGATGACGTGGGCGGCCATTACCGCGCCCATCGGCGTGCGGGCGAAGCACCACCACACCGGCCCGCCGGCCAGCGTGGGCCCGGCGGAGGCACTGGTCGGCACGCTGTCCCCGGCCAGCTGCCGCCAGCTCACGTCGCGCGGAGGCGCCCCCGGCAGCTTCGTCGCGGTGTCGTCGGTACGGCAGCCGTCGCGTCGGACGGGACCGGCGCCGCCCCCTGCACCCGCGGCCCGTACCAGGGGCTGGGAGCTTCCCAGATCGACGCTCTCCCCCCGGGCCGGGGCGCCCGCCCCGCCGGAGAACGCGGCGAGAACCGCCCCGACGACGGCCAGCGCCAGGAACGCCGCGGCCGCCTGCCAGCCGCGCTGCTGCCAGTACGGTCCCTTGACGGGCTCCGGCGCCTTCGACGCGGCCCTGCTTCGTGCGGTGGATCCCGGCATCAGTATCAGCCCCGGCCCACTCAGAACATGAAGGTGATCAGTGGTCCGGCGGCGGCGACCAGTGCCGAACCGACCAGTACCATCCCCAGACGGCTCATGTGCTCGGAGCTTTCGCCGCGCCGCATCGACACCGCCATCATGGCCCCGGTGATCAGGATGCCGGCGACGCCCGCCGCCGTACCCGCCCAGGCCGCGATGCCCAGGACCACTCCGACCTTGTCGATGAGCGTGTCGGGAGCCTGCCGGGTCACTGTCGGCACCGGAGCGGCGACGAGGACCGTGTGTATCACTGACATTGTTCTTCCTTGCGTGTGAATGGGCCGTTCAGAGGGTCAGAGATCCGAGGGCCTGGACGAGAGGGCCCGCGGAAGCGGCGAGGACGCACGCGATCATGACGATGGTCAGACCTCGCAGGTGTTCCGCCTTCTCTCCGGGGACTCCGTGCCGCAACTGGAGCGACATCAGAATCCCGACCGTGAGAATGCCGAAGACGCCGGCTGCCGTGGCGCACCAGGCGAGCACTCCGAGGAGAAAGCCTGCTTCGGGCCCCGGATCGAAAGCCGCCAATGTCATTCAGTACCGTCCGACGGAGGAGAAGGAGGAATGCGGGGATTCATGCGGGAGGGCCTATGAGGTCGGCGAGCGCCAGCACTTCCCTGGGCGGCTGACCGGGTCTCGTTCCCAGGCGCCAGGCAGGAACCCAGGGCACCCGGTGCACGGTGGCCACCGAGCCGAGCACCCGTACACGACGCGCGAGTTCGGCGGGCAGCCGGCCCGGGGCGTCCGCGACGAGGACGACCGCGGCCGCCTCCGCGGCCGGTGCGGGCGCCGCGGTGCGAAGGGCGTCGAGGACGCTCGAGGCCGCCTGGATACCGGAGGCATGGGTGCGTGCGACCACGATCATGCGGGCGGGTTCTCCGCGTGCGGGATCGGGCCAGCGCACTCCCACGTCGGCGCCTCCGAGCAGCCTGGCCAGGGTCGTGCAGCCCGCTCCCCCGTGCGCGCCGACCCAGCTGACGGCCGCGCCAGGAAACCGCGTGGCGGACGGCAGCCGAGCCGGCTCCGCCCCGGCGGGCGCGGCGGAGGGGTCGCCCGGGCGAACGGAGGGCCGTGCGGCGGGTGCCGGGCCGTCGGAGGGGGCGGGAACGACGGATTGCTCTTCCATCGGCCCCCGGACCCACGACATGGGGCCCCTCTTCCCGGACACGGCAGCCATCTCTGGCCCTCCCTCTGGACTGTCGGACACTGCGGGTGAACTGGCCCGCCCTGGCAGCCGTTTCCCGAGTGAAGCGTGAGCCGCTGCCTACGAACTGGCTTACGGGGGGTGCGCCGACGGGGTTCACGAGGAATCCGACGACCGGCGCCGCTCCTCGAACCGGGCGGTACGGGCCGCGATCCGCCACGATCTCCCAACCCCCGGAAGGTGCCGGATGAAGATCAGGAAGAAACAGGAAGGACTGCCTTCCCAGGACGACGGCGCGGCGGCGGACGCCGGAATGGACGTCTCCGTCATCCTGCTGCCGTCGGGTGTGCCCTTCATCAACGGCAACCGCGTGCCCGTGCCGGAGGGCAGGGAGCCGGAGGAGATGGTGCTCGACACCCTGTACGAACTGGCGCGGACCCACGGTGCCCCCGTGAGGGCGCAGATCGACAACAGGCAGGAGCGCTACACCGCGGTCGTGCAGATCGCCTCCGACGGCTCCAGCCGCCTGCTCGCGCACTCGGGAGCACCGGAGCAGACCGCGGATCCGTCCGTCGCGGCGGACGCCCCACCTGCGACCGGCGCTCCGGACTCACCCGTCACACCGGCTCACCAGGCACCTTCGCCCGAGGCCGCCGCCCCGCCGCCCGCAGTGGCGGACGCCCCGGAGCCGAACTCGCGGCCCGGGCGTCCGGCGCCGCCGTCCGGGACGGAGGCGGAGCACGGACAGGCGTGGCCGCAGACCGGCACCGCCGGCCAGGCGGACGACGGATCCGTTCCCCGGACCGCCCCTGCCCCGCCCGCACATGAACCCCGGCCCGGCTCCGGGCCGGCACCGTTCCCCACCGGGCCGGAACGGACACCGGAGGCCGGGAACGGGCATGCCGCCGCCGGACCGGCGCCGGACCGGCGACGGACCGCGCCGGCCGACCGCGCCGCGACGGACCCGAAGTCCTCCGACGCGCCCGCGGGCCGGACGGAACCGGCCGGATCGCAAGTGCCGCGGGGAGCAGTCGCAGAGGAGGAAGGAAAGGAGGAATCAGCCGTACCCGCCGGGGGGCACCGGGAGGCGGTCTCCGGCGACACCGCCCTCGGCGAGATGTTCGCTCTCGTCAACGAGGCGATCGCCCGCAATGACGTCGCGGAAGCCCACGCGGTCAGTGTGCGGCTGCGGGAGATGTCGGAGCGCGCGTATCGGCGCCGGCATCCGGACCTCTGGACGGTCATCGGGCTGGAGGCGTACACGGCCCTGCTGGCCCGTCACTTCCTGCGTGCCATGGCCCTGTCCCTGGAACTCGCGGACATGAGGCGCGAGGCGGCGGACCCCGCTGCGTGGCAGGACCTCTGGCAGGCCGCCCTGGCCTGGGACGGCCTGGAGGACCGCCGTGCGGCTACGGCGCTGGGCCGGACGTTCGTCGCGCTGTGGGCACGTCTCGCCGCCGACGGCCCCGCGCCCCCGGAGCTCGCGCATCTGCTGGAACGGGTCCGGCGGAACATCCACGCCTGCCTGTGGGGCCAGACGCCGCAGTGACAGCCGTGCGCGGACGGCCTGTTGCCTGGGGGAGCCAGGCGCCCGGCTCATCGTGGTGAGGCGTCGGACGGCACCGGTGTCGTGTGCCCGCGCTCGGCGGGCGGGCGTCTTCCGTCCGGCGCCCACCCGCCGAGCTGTTCCCGCCGAGGCCGGCGGGTCGGGTGACAGCGGCCTCGTGCCGGGCACGACGGGACCGCGGCACGTCGCGTCGAAGGCGCTAACGCCCGGAGGCCCGGGCAGGCGCGGTTGTCCCTCGATCGTTCTGCGAAGGGGTGTGGGCCGGAACTCCTGTGGCCGGCGTGCTGGTGTGCCCCTGCTGCGGCGTCCCGGGCACAGCACCCGGTACTGCCTGCAGTGCCGCCGCACGCACGCTGTCGGTCACCACTTCGTCGTAGGAAGGGAGCCTGGAACCGCCCACGGGCGCGAATCCGGAGTCGATGACCTCCCGGCGTACGCGTTCGATCTCGGCGTTCTGCTCCGCGAGCGCGGCCTGCTGGTGCCGGGAAGCCTGCGGCACATAGATCGGTAGGGGCTCGTTCCGGTTCGGCATGTGAACTCGTCCTTCGGTGATGTGCAGATCATGGAGCATGGGCTGAGAGGGCGATTCCGCCCGCCGCCTGCTGGACGTCGTGCGCGTGCCCAGGATGGCCCCGGGGCCGTTAACCCTTCCTTGCCGATCCCGACCGACGAGTTCTGTATCCAGCCGGACGAGCCCGGCTTCCGTGACTGGTCCCCGGCTGGGGCAAGTGGTTGTTAATCCGCTGCTAAGTGGCCCCGCACAGGGTGGTCGTACACCGACGCACCGTACGTTCGCGCCCCCTGGCACGCCCGGGAACAGCGCGAGGGGGAGACCAGATCAGCATGAGGCCCAGGGCCGCCGCGCACGCCACACCCACACCCCGGGAGGACCCCGCCGACACCACACCCGCCCCACCCCCGCCCGGCCCGCCTGCCGGCCCGCCACCCGCCCACGACCCCCAGACCTTCATCCGCGCCGTCTACGACAAACACGGCACCGCCCTGCTGCGCATCGCCACCGGACTCCTCGGCGGCGACACCCACCGCGCCGAGGACATCGTCCAGGAAGCCGTCCTGCGCGCCTGGCGCCGCGCCGACATCCTCGACGCCCAGGCCGACGGAATCCGCGCCTGGCTCGTCACCGTCGTACGCCACCTCGTCATCGACGCCCACCGCGCCCGCCAGGCCCGCCCCCCGGAAACCAGCGACACCGACACCCCCGAAATCCCCGGCGGCGAACACGACGAACACACCCTCAACACATCCCTCGTCCTGCAAGCCCTCCAGGACCTCACCCCCTCCCACCGCGAGATCCTCCTCCACATCCACTACCTCGACCGCTCCGTCGCCGACACCGCCCACCAGCTCGGCATCCCCCAGGGCACCGTCAAATCACGCACCCACCTCGCCCTCCGCGCCCTCAAAAACGCCCTCACCCACCGCGGATACACACCATGAGCGCCGGGTGGGCAGGTGCATCGCTGTCATGAACGACACCGCCGGACAGGTCTTCCGCGTCCTCGGCCCGGTACGCGCCCATCGCGGGGACCGGGAGCTCGTGCTCGGTCCTCCCCGACGCCGGGCCGTCCTTGCCGTACTCCTGCTGCAGGCCGGGAAGTACGTACCGTTCGTCGACGTGATCGACGCGGTGTGGGGGGACGAGAGGCCGTCGTCCGCGCTGACGTCCCTGCAGACGCATGTCCACCACCTCCGCCGGGCATTCGCGGACGGCGGGCGCGACGAGGCGCGCATCGAAACGGTGCGCGCCGGCTACCAGATGCACCTGCCCGAAGACGCTCTCGATCTGCTGATGTTCCAGAAGATGGCCGCCGAGACCACGCGCCTGCGGGAGCGGGGCCACTACGCGGAGGCGGCCCTCGCCGCCCGCGAAGCGCTCGACCTGTGGCGCGGGGAGCCTCTGCCCGACCTGACGGGCCCGTACATCACCCGGCAGCGCCAGCGGTTGACCGCCATGCGGTTGTCCGTCACCGAGGAGAAACTGGCCGCCGCCATCGAGGCCGGTGAACTCGTGGACTCGTCGGCCGAACTGGAACAACTGGTGGCGGACCACCCGCTCGACGAACGCTTCCGGGAACTGCTGATGCTGACCCGGTACAGGGCCGGACGCCCGGCGGACGCGCTGCGGGTCTACCGGCAGGCCCAGATCACGCTCGCGAGGGAACTGGGTGTGGACCCGGGTCCCGCGCTGCAGCGCCTGCGCTCGCACATCATGGAGTCCCTGTCCCAGGCGCAACCCGCCGACCGGCCGTACCGGCCGGTGCGCGCGACCTCTCTCGTACCTCACCAGCTTCCGGCGCCTCCCGAGTGCCTGTGGGGGCGTGACGACACGCTGGCCGAGGTCAGACGCGTCGCCCTGGGGACGGCCGGGCCGGTGCCGATCATCTGTGTCCAGGGCGCGGCAGGGGTGGGCAAGACCGCGCTGGCCCTTACGGTCGCCCATGAGCTGGCTCATCTGTGCCCCGACGGACAGCTCTACGCGGACCTGGGCGAGGACGGGGCCGTGTCCTCGCAGGACGTCACGCCAGGGCCCGACGCCGTCGTACAGGCGTGGAGAGCGCAGTTGGAGCCCTTCCCGCGGGCCGAGGACGGCGACCGGCGGACGCTGAGCGAGGTGGTGGCGGACCGGCGGCTGCTGCTGATGCTGGACAACGCCGTCAGTACGCGGCAAGTGCGTGAGTTGCTGCCGGTGACGACCCGCTGTGTCGTCGTCGTGACCAGCAGGAGCGTTCTCCACGGACTGATCGCGATGGACGGGGCGCACCATCTCCCCCTGCGCCCGCTCTCCCATCAGGCCTCGTGCGAGATGCTCGCGCACCGCATCGGCCGGACCCGTGCGGCCGCCGAGGCCGCCGCCGTCCGGGAGCTGGCGGGTCACTGCCTGGGAGTGCCGCTGGCGCTCTCGGCCGTCGCCGCGTACGCCGTCACCCATCCCGGGTTCCCGCTGTCGGACATCGCTCAGCACGTCGAGGCCGGCTGGCTGGATCCCTTCCGCGGACTGACCGCGCCCTTCGCACCCGCTCCGGTCCTGCCGGGTGGCGCAGGGGCCTCGCCGGTGTCCACGGACCCGACGGCGAGTACGGAACCACCGGTGAACCCGCTCCGAACGGGACCCGTAGGAAAGGGAGACCGATAACCCGGTCCACGGAACATCCGGGCCTGGCGCCTTTCCCCCCCGGCAGCGCCAGGCCCGGATGTCTACGGTCTCGGGCTCCCGACCGGCCTCCTGCCGCTGGTGGAACACCGGGTGAGGCGGACGGCAAGAGCTCGTTAAGAGGCGTGCTGCACGCTCTGCGCAATCGCCATTGATCGTCCATTCGCCTGACGAGGAGTCGGCACGATGTCAGTCAGTCGAGCGGCAGGGCGCGTCACCCCTCCGCAGCACGTCGGTCCGGTCGCCTTCGCGGCGTCCCTGCCCCAGCCGCCGCGGCCCGCCCCGGCGGCTTCCGGTGAGCCGGTCAAGTCACTCGCGGAACGTGTGGTGGACGCCGTCGCCGAAGGAATCAACCCGGTCGTGCTCGCCGCGGCGGCCATGACGCACGATCCGAGGGTGCGCGGCATCGGCGTGGCCCTTGGGGCCCTTCCTCATGCCGTTGACCTCTACCGCGAGGTCCGGGATCTGCACGCGCAGTGGAAGAACCCGCCGGAGACGGAGGAGGGCCGGGCGGCGACCAGGAGCGCGGCTGGTGCCAACGAGGCGACGTGGGCCCGTGCGGCCACGCTCCTCGCGAGCGTCGTGGGAGACGTCGTGTGGGGCCTGGGCGCCGCGAACGGAGGCGTCAGCGCCCAGCGGGGCGAGACCGACGCCATGAAGGCGGGCTGGTACCTGGCGGCCGCCGGAATCGCCGTGTCGGGTGCCGCCACCGCGGTCGACCGGCTCGTCGCCCCGGGGGAGATCAACGACAGGGTCGTCTCTTCCGTCACCGATACCCTGCTGTACCCCTTCCTCCTCTCCGCCGCCCTGATGCAGGACGACCGTGAGACGAGGGCGCTCGGCATCGCCTCCATCAGTGCCATCGGCGCGCGGCAGATGGCTACGGCCCACACCCCGGCGCAGGTCGCCTCCGGGGCCCTGACGGCGTCGGGCGCGATGCTGTGGGCCGCCGGCTCGCTGAAGCGCGTCGGCGCCGTCTCGGCCGGCGGACTGGGTCTCCTGACGCTGGCGGCGGCGGCCAAGGTCCTGCCTCTGCCCCGGCAGCAGTCCCGGATGCCGCAAGACCTCGAGGCGGGGACGGCGTCGCCGACGGCTCCCGCGACGCAGGGTGAGACCCCCCGCGTCCGTTCCAGGTGAGCTCGCGGGCGTACCGAACGACTTCCGCCTGAGAAACAGGCGGACTGCCCCATCCGACCCATCATCCATACGATTCAGGAGTCCCTTGTGCCCACTCCCCCTCCCCCTCCGCCCGCATCCGCCAACCCCCCCGCCAAGAAGGGAAAGGGGAAGTCGATCCTGACGCCCGAAGAGCGACGGGAGCGGAAGTCCGCCGCGATGAAGAAGTACTGGCGCGAACTTCCCGAGCAAGTGAAGAAGGAACGGGCGGACAACCACTCCGAGAGGATGCGGGACAAGTGGAAGAAGATGCCGCTGGAGGAAGCGTCGAGGCGGCTGGAGGTGCTGGCCGCTGCGAGCAAAGCCGCCCACGCAGCTCCCGTCGACGCTGAAACGACGCGACAGACCGTCAGGGAGCTGATGGGAGCACCCCGGTACGCCTGGATGGCGTCCACCAGCACGGCCACCACGCCCCTGGCCGGCGCCGCGGCGCTGTCGGCACGCCCGGAGGCCCCCAAACAGGGCTCCGGTTCGAGGGCTCCGCAGACGCCGGGCCCCGGGACATCCCAGGCTGCTGCGCCCGGCCGCCCCATGACTCCGTCGCTCCCGCGGTCGCACGGCCGCTGAGGCGGCCCCGGTCCGGGCCGCTGAGGCGGCCCCGGTCCGGCGCGATGTTCGGGCGGGGCGGCTCCGTCGGTGTCGGACCGCGCCCGCCCGGCATCCCGTCGGCCCACACCGCGGGTTCCGGCCGTACGGGCGGAGCCGGCAAGAGGCGGTCCGCCCGGCCGTCGGCCCGCTCCGGCACCACCGGGAAGTCGATCTCCGGGCCCTCCGCACGGAGGGGACCGCCTCCTGTCGAACCGGCCACGGCGCACGTACGTCGAACAGCGCCGGTGCAGGGCGTTGACAGCCGTGAAGTCTCCTGACGTCGCCGGCCGGACGCGTACGAGCGATCCGTCGGCCGGCCTGAGGGCCGGGTTGCCGTCCTCCCCCGTCAGCATGCCCGGGGCAGGGCCCGGTGCCGAGCCCGCCGGGCCGGGCCGGGACGGACCGCACCGTGTCGCTGTCGCCGGCCCGCTGCCCGCGCGGCATCGTGCCTGGCCGGCACGGTTCTCCTCCCCCGAATGAACGAGGAAATGACGCCCCGGCCGTCCCGGGCCGCCCCCCATCGCTCCCCCGGGATCGTCCGAGTCGTCGATGTGCCGCACCCGGCCGCCGGGCTTTGCTGGAGCCCGTCAAGCACAGGCCCACACAGAAAGCAGCGATCATGGTGTCCACCCACAGTCCCACGGCGGTCCTCGTCCACGGAGCCTTCGCCGACACGTCGACCTGGTCCGGGGTCATCGCCGGGCTGGAGCAGCACGGCGTCCGGGCCATCGCCGTCCCCAACGAGCTCCGCGGCGGCGCCTACGACGGGACGCGGCTCGCCGCCTTCGTCCGCACCCTGGACGGGCCCGTGATCCTGGTGGGCCATTCCTACGGAGGTGTGGTCATCACCGAGGCCGCGGCACAGGCGGACAACGTCCGCGCCCTGGTGTACGTGGCCGCCTTCGTGCTGGAGGAGGGCGAGACCCCGGCGGAGATCCTGCACCGCTACCCGGAGACCGACCTGGGCAAGGCGCTCGAGCCGGTCCTCCTGCCCGGTGCGGACGGCGAACAGGAGACCTGGCTGAGGCTCGAGGCGTCGTCCTATCCGCGTCTGTTCGCGGCGGACGTCGACGAGGCACAGGCTCGCGTCCTGGCGGCGAGCCAGCGGCCCATCCACGCCGCGGCCTTCGAGGAGGCAGCGGGCCCCGCGTCGTGGCAGCGGCTGCCGAGCCGCTACCTCGTCGCCACGGCGGACGAGTGCCTCCACCCCGACGCGCAGCGGGCCATGGCCGCCCGCGTCGCCGAGCGCGGTGCCGGGGCGCACGCCTCCCACGCCGTGACGGTCTCGCAGCCGCAGGCGGTCGTCGATCTGGTCCTCGCCGCGCTCGAGGCATGAGGCCTGGCTAGCGCCGGCCGCCCCCACACCCGCGAACGCCCCCCCGCACCACCGCGTGCCGCACCGGCAGGCGCGGTGCGGTTCCCGCTCACAGACGCGAACACAGACGCGAACACAGACGAGGAATGAAGAGATGAACCGTCGTACGCACATCGTTTCCGGCATCGCGGCGACCCTGGCGGTCGCCGCCGGTACCGCCACGGCAGCCACCGCTTCCACCGACGACCGGACCGGCGCCGGTGAACGGCACTCCGGCCCGCGGCCCACGGTGGTTCTGGTCCACGGCGCGTTCGAGGACGCCTCCACCTTCGACGGCATCACGCGAAGGCTCCAGTCCGAGGGCTACCGCGTGGTGTCCCCCGCGACGCCCCTGCGCGGGCTGGAGGAGGACACCCGGTACATCAGCGAGGTCGTCCGCTCCCTCGACGGCCCCGTGATCCTGGCCGGGCACTCCTACGGCGGCATGCTGATCAGCGAGGTCGCCGCCCAGGTCCCGCAGGTGAAGGCCCTGGTCTACGCGTCGGCCTTCATCCCGCAGGCGGGCGAGAGCCTGCAGGACCTGAACTACAAGTACCCCGGAAGCCTGCTGGGCCCCGACACGACGTACACCGTCAACCACACCGCGGGACCCGACCTGCACGTCCGCGCCGAGAGCTTCCGCGAGGTGTTCGCCGCCGACCGGCCGGCTCGCGACGCGGCACTGGCCGCCGCACACCAGCGTCCCGTGGCCGCCTCGGCGCTCAGCGACAAGGCGCGGCACACGGCGCCGGACTCCATCCCCTCGTACGCGGTGGTCGCGACCGAGGACAAGGCGATCCCGCCGGCCGCTCAGCTGTTCATGGCGAAGCGCGCCGACGCACGGACGTGGAAGGTGAAGTCGGCCCACGACCTCACGGTCACGCACCCGGAGCTGATCGCCTCGGTGATCGACAAGGCGGCGCGGACCAGTCGCTGACCGTCACCGCGCTGTCCCTTCGCGGTGAGAGGCACATGACGAACATCGTTTCAGTGATCACGCCGGTACACGGGCCGAGCGCGCAATACCTCACCGAGGCACACGCCTCACTCACCGGCCAGCAGCTGCCGCCGGGGTGGGGCTGGGAATGGATCGTGCAGGAGGACGGGGAGACAGGGGACGTGGAGCACCACGTCCCCGCGGACTCCAGGGTGAGGTTCGGGCAAGGGCGGAAGGGGCGCGCCGGCATGGCCCGCACGCTGGCCCTCTCGCGGGCGCGCGGCGACCTGGTCAAGGTCCTGGACGCCGATGACGTACTGACCCCCGGCGCTCTTGAGCGAGACATCCGGGTGCTGACCGAAGAGCGCGGTATCGCCTGGACGACATCGCGTGTTCTCGATCTCCTTCCCGATGGCAGCACGGTCGGCTTCGAGGCGGACCCCCCGGCAGGGCCCATCGCGCAGGGCGCCGTCCTCGAGCGGTGGCGGACGCACGACCACAGGGCCCAGGTGCACCCCGCGACGCTGTGCGCGAGGCGCGATCTCGTGACTGCTCTGGGGGGTTGGATGGCTCTGCCCTCATCGGAGGACACGGGGCTTCTCATGGCCCTGAACGCCGTCAGTACCGGTTGGTTCATCCAGGAGTGCGGTCTCCTCTACCGGAAGTGGCCCGGACAGAGCACGGCCCAGGACGGGCACCACCACGATGCGGAACGGCGCGCCCGTACGAAGGTCATAGAGGAGCGCGCCGAAGCCCTCGGCAAGCTCAGCGCATGGAGCGTTTGACGGCGCCCCAAGCGCCACGCGGGACAACGTCCCCCACTTCATCGTGGCGCGCACGGCGGAAACCGGCGTGGCCGGAGTCTCTCCATCGACCTACGCGGTCCGTGTCAGGGGGAACCCCCGCCCTGCGGGGCCGCGCCGGGAAGAGCCAGGACGAGACGGGTGAGACGGACCCGGGAGTCCACCCCGAGCTTGGCGAAGACGGAGCGCAGGTGTGTCGCCACGGTGCTGGGTGAGACGAACAGTTCCCGCGCGGTCGCCCGGTTGGTGTGCCCCTGGGCCACCAGCCAGGCGACCTTCCGCTCGGCCGGGGTCAGCGCGTCCCACCCGCTGACCGGCCTGGTGCGGCCCTGTCCCCGGCCCGCCCGCCGTACGCCGGCGGACGCGAGCGCGCCGCGCACCCGTGCGGCGGGCTGGAGTGCCTGGGCCCCGGTGTAGACGGACAGCGCCTGCCGCAGCGCCCCGACGGCCTCGTCCCGTGCCGTCGGCAGGGCCGTGCGGGCCCATTCCTCGTCGGCGAGCGCGCCCAGCAACGGCCGTCGCGCCCCGGCGAGGACACGGCGCGCGCGACCGAGGTCTCCGGTGAGGAGACCGTGCGCCAGGGCGGCGGCGCCTTCGAGGCCAGGCGCCCCGGGGTTGAGCCGCAGCAGTTCCTCCAGCCGCTCCGCGGCCTCACGCACGCTGGGCACATCGCCCGCGCGGTGGGCCGAGCAGGCCGCCCGCACGAGCAGTTCGTCCCGCCAGGGCGCAGCTGCCTGCGTCGCGGCGCGCAGCAACCCGGCCGGGGCACCCGGCAGGTCCAGCGTGTCGGCGAGCAGCGCGGCGGCGGCCGTCCGGGACCTGCCCTCGGGGAGGGCGTCGATGTGCTCCCGCGCCCGTGCGGCGTCGCCCCGCAGGGCGGCCAGGGCAGCCAGGACCTGCCGGGCCTGCGGCGTGACCACCTGGTCGTCGAGTTCCTCGGCGAGGGCCAGGCAGCGGACGGCCGACGCGCCGGCGTCCTCCAGCAGCCCCGCGCGGAACTGGATCTGGGCCCGGACCAGGGCGTGCCGGGCGGCGGACCAGGAATCCGCGGGAAGGGCTCCGTCCGGCCCGGATGTGAGGCCGGTGAGGACCTCCTGTCCCTCCCCGAGCACCGCGCGCAGCGACAGCGAGCGCAGGCGGAGCACACCGGGCGGCAGGCTTCCCGGTTCCCTGCCGTGCTCCTCGCCGAGGTGCAGGGCCCGGGTGTAGCCGGCGAGCGCCCGCGCGTAGGCGCCGGACCTCTCCGCCCGTTCGGCTTCGGCCACCGCGACGACCGCGCGGGCGACGGGGTCATCGCCGTCCGGGGGCTGGTCCTGTCCCGTCAGGAAGCGGTAGGCGGCGAGCCGCCGGCGCAGCCGGGGCGTGGCTCCCGGCTCGTCGCGCGCCAGGCGGCGCAGTGCCTCGAGCCGGCCGGCGCCCCACAGTTCGGGTGCGAGCAGGAGGCGTACCTCGGCCGCGGTGCCGGGGTCCTCGGTGTCCTTGAGGAGGGCGTCGGCGAAAGTCTCGGCCTCCGCGCGCTTGCGTGCCCTGAGCATGATCTCCAGCACGTCCCTGCCCACGGCCGTCCGCAGGGCCGCGTCGTCACCGGCCAGGTCGTAGGCCTGGCGGATGATGGTCGCCGACGTCACGGCCATGGTGTCCAGCAGGGCGAAGGCCGCGTCCCGCAGGATCCGCACCGCGTGCGTGTCCCCCGGGCCGGCGGCGGCCAGGACGTGGGGAGCCGCCCGCACCGCTCCGCCCGCACCGCGCAGCAGGTGGTCCGCCGCGGTGCGGTGCATGTCGCGTCGGATCGAGGGAGTCAGCCGCTCGTAGACGGCCCGCCGGATCAGGTCGTGCGTGAAGCGGAGCTGGTCGCCGTCGTCGATCAGCAGGCCGGTCGACACGGCCTCGTCGAGCGGGCTGCCGAGACCGGTCACCGGGATGTCGAGGACGCGCGCGGCATCGGTGAGGGTGAACGAGGTTCCCAGAACCGCTCCCACGTGCATCAGCGACCTGCCCCGTGCGGAGGCGGGGGCCATCCTGCGGTGGACACCCTCGATGAGCCCGGGGGGCAGGCCGCCGGGGCGGGAGGCCTCCGCCCCGCCCGGCAGGAGTCCTTCGGCCAGGTGGACGGCGAGGAAGGGCACGCCCCGTGCTTCGGACATTCGTGCGGCTGTGGTGCCGTCGGTCCTTCCCCCGCGCCGGTCGCGGGCGATGGCGAGCACGGCGTCGTCGTCGAGGGGTCCGAGGCGCATCCGCCGGACCGGCAGCCGGGCGTCGGCCGCGGCGCCGACGGCTTCGGCGGGGCCGCCCGCGCCGGGCCGGGCCGACAGCACCCAGAGCAGCGGGAGGTCGGCCAGCCTCGCCGGCAGGATGCGCAGCGCGAACACGGTCAGCGGGTCGGCCCAGTGGAAGTCGTCCAGGCTCATGAGGAGCGGCTGGTCGGGCACGTGTCGCCTGATCAGGGAGGCGAGCTGCTCGACGAACCACAGCGGCTGTTCGACGAGGGGCAGCAGAGCCGTGAGGTCGTCCACGGTGAGCAGCGCGGTCGGGGTCGCGGACCTGAGGGCGGGACCGAGGGTGGCCAGCGGGGTGTCCCGGTCGTTCTCGGCGGCGGCGGACGCCCCGGCGGCGAACCCCGCGGCCTGCGCGCGCTCACGGATGCGGCGGGCGAAGGCGCTCTTGCCCATTCCCGCGTCGGCCTCGACGAGGACCATGCGCGCCGTGCCCCCGGCCACTTCGCGCAACTCCTGGTCGATCAGTCCAGTTTCTTCGTCGCGTCCACGCAGGGGGTACGCGGCCGCGCGTCCGTCGGGCGTGATCGTCGTCATCGGGTATCACCTTGCTCGGGTCCGGCTCGGTCCACCGGAGGCGGCGGCTGTCGGACCGAGAGCCGCGGAGCACCGCGGTGCCGCCGTGCGGGAGGGGAACGGGGGAACGGCAGCGGCTGGAGAGCCGCTGCCGTTCCGGCGGGGCGGCACGCCGGCCGGGGAGGGTCAGCGGGAGACGACGACCTTGCCGGTCACGTGCCCGGTCTCCACCAGGCGGTGCGCCTCGCGGATGCCCGCGGCGGAGAAGTCGTCGATGACCCGGGTGACCGTGGTGGTGATCCGCTTCTCGTCGATCAGACCGGAGACGCGCTCAAGGAGTCGCTTCTGCTCGATCATGTCCGCGGTCTGGTGCATCGACCGGGTGAACATGAACTCCCAGTGCCAGCTGATGCTCTTGGACTTCAGCGGCAGGAGCTCCAGTCCCTCGGGTTCGTCGATCGCGGTGATGTGCCCGAACGGACGCAGGATCTCGGCGTACGCCTCGATGTTGCCGCGGGTGAACGGGCTGAGTACGTACGCGACACCGTCGGGTGCGACGGCCCGCGTGGTGGTGAGGAGGTCGTGGTGGTCGACCACGGCGTCGGCGCCCAGTTCCTCGATCCACTTGCGGGACTCGGGGCGGCTCGCGGAGGCCAGCACGGGAACGGCGGTGAGCGCCTTGGCGAGCTGGACGGCCATGGAGCCCACTCCGCCGGCTCCGCCCATGACCAGCAGGGGGCCGGTGGACTCGGACGTCAGCCGGAAGTGCTCGAACAGCGTCTCCCACGCAGTGATGGCGGTCAGCGGCAGCGCCGCCGCCTCGGCGTAGGAGAGGGAGACGGGCTTGCGGGCGACGAGGCGTTCGTCGACGGCCTGGAATTCGGCGTTGCTGCCGGCGCGCGTGATGTCGCCCGCGTAGTAGACCTCGTCGCCGACGGCGAGGGTGGTGACCTCGGAACCGATTGCCTCGACGCGGCCCGCCGCGTCGAATCCCAGGATGCGGGGCGTGCGCGAACTCTCCAGTCCGGCACGCACCTTGACGTCCGCGGGGTTGACGCTGACCGCCTGCACACGCACCAGGATGTCGTGGGGCCGCAACTCGGGTACGGGGACCTCGATGTTGAGCAGACTTTCCCGGTCGTCGACGGGCAGTCCCTGGTAGGAACCGATGGCCCGCATGGTAGGCACGATGTACTCCTGAAGCTCACGATGCATGACTGCATGACTGCATGACTGCATGACTGCATGAATGGGTCGAAGGGGAACGGATTCCAGCTTCGCCGCGCTCCGGGCATGTGTCCAACGACAGTTTTCTCAGCTTCCCATAAATTGAGTGCATGCATATCTCGCTGAGGCAGCTCGAGTACTTCATCGCGATCGTGGAGGAGCAGTCCTTCTCCCGGGCCGCGCAGCGGCTCAACGTGACGCAGCCCGGTCTGTCGCACCAGTTCCAGGCGCTGGAACGGCAGCTCGGGGTGCGTCTGATCGAGAGGGTGCCGCGCCGCCCGAGACTGACGCCGGCCGGCCGCGCGGTCCTGCCGCACGCGATGACCGCGGTCGCGTCCGCCCAGCGGGTCGAGTCGACCGCGCACCGTGTGCTGGCCCATCAGGACGCGGAACTCTATGTGGCGACGCTGTACTCGCACAGCGTGGGCATCCTGCCCGATGCCCTGCGCAGTTGGCGGGTGACCCATCCCGGCGCCAGGATCCGGCTCTTCGAGCACCGGCGCTCGCAGACCATGGCCGAGGCGATGTACGCCGGACAGGCGGACATCGCGATCGGGCCGCGGCCCGAGGAGTGGGACGGCCCGCTGCAGTCCCTGGGCATCGAACGCTTCGTCGTCGTCACGGCGCACGACGACCCGCTGGCCCGGGAAGGGCTCACCTCGCTGTCCCTGACGTCACTGGCGAGCCGTGAATGGGTGCACTTCACGCCCAGCAGCGGCCTGTCGGACGTCCTCGACGAAGCGTGCAGGAGCCACGGCTTCTCCCCGGTCGTCGTCATCCGTACGGAACAGGCGTCCTCGGCCCTGCGTCTGGCCGCGGCGGGCCTGGGGCTGACCCTCGTGCCGGAGAACAACGTCCCGCCGCACTTCTCCGGCCACGTGATCCAGCCCGACCCTCCGATCGGCCGTGAACTGACCGCCTACACGCGCACCCCGCCGGACGAGCTGGTCGGCTCCTTCATCACGGCCATAGCCGACCGGCTGCTGGCCACCGGCCCGTCATGAGGGGCGTCCCCCGGCCGAGGTGCGGCCGGACACCGGCCCGGACGGCCCTGCCGCGGCCGTCCGGGGGCCCGTCCCGGTCCCCGTCCCCCGGTGCGGCGAGGCGGCCGCGGACCGTGCGAGAGCCGCGGGAGCCGGCACAGCAGCGGCAGCCAGGGGTACCGCTGCTGCCCCGCGGGGGCGGAAGGCCGGGGACAGGTCCTGCGGGAGCCTGGCGGCCAGGGTGCAGGCCAGGGCCCGGGCGTGGTCGCTGTGCAGTTCGGACTCACTCGACGCCAGCGCCCGCAGCTCCTGCGCGACGCCGCTCAGGGACTCGACGACCTGGCCGGACCGGTCGGCGTCAGGTGCCGCGAGGGCGTCCGTCACCAGTCGGTGGAGGCGGCCGAGGTCGGGGTGCCCCTTGCGGAGGTGGTACTCCACGGAGAGCCAGGGGGCCCGGGGCACGGACTCCAGTCCGAAGGCCAGGTGCCGTCCGTCCAGGGGGAGCATCCCCACCAGGCCGCCCGGTACCGGTACGTGCAGGGCCCTGCGCGCGCCGTCCGTCTGCTGGATCACCACGGTCACGTCGAAACGGTAGTAGCGGAAGTTCCGGGTCGCCTCGGCATTGTGCTCCTCGACCTGCGCCGTCCCGCCCTGCGCCTTGTGATCCAGCATGTCGCTGTACTCGTAGGCCGCCTTGGCCGTGAAGGTGTCGTCGCTCGTCCCGGTTCCCGCGAAGGGGGCCGCGCCCCAGTGCACGCCTCCGGCACTGTGCACCGTCCCTTCCTCATGTGCCTCCGTCTGTTCGTAGCGGCGGGCCTTCCAGCGGGCTCCGTCGCAGGGGCCGATGATGCGGGCACCGGTGATCTTCAGACCCACCCTGAGCATCCGTCCGTCGACGGGCACTTCGTACTCCGTGCGCAGCAGGGACGGCACGCGCGGGCGGAGCCAGGACATGCTCGTACGGGCCTCGTAGGCCGGTCCGGGACCGGATGCGGACGCGAGGCCGCGCACGTCGGGCGGCTCCGCCGCCAGCGACGGCCGCTCCGGCCGCACGTCCGCCGCGACGAACGCGAGCCAGCGGTGCACGGTGCGGGCCGCCGGCATGTCCCAGGGGATGAGGGCCCTGGCGAACGCCTCGGGCAGTGCCTCGTTGAGGGCGGGGCCGGGCTCGACGGGACGGCCCCACCAGCGCCTGTCGCCGGCGCCGGCGAGCCGGGACACCGCCACCGGTGCGCCGGCGTCCACCGCGACGGTCAGATGCCTGGGCACGAGCAGGCGCACGCCCACCCGGACGGGGTGGTGCGAGGTGCTACTCCACTCCTCGGCCGGTGTCCTGCCGCGCGTTCCCTTCCGCATGCGCCGGCCGGCCGCGGTCAGGACGCGGCGTGGAGCGTCGATCACCTCGGGAGGGGTGGTGCCGACAGCCATGTCGACCGACAGACCCACTTCGTGCTCGAACTCCTGGCATCCCTCCGCGCCCTTCGTGGACCCTCGGTAGATACCGGTCTTCTTGACCGTTTCGCTGCCGGCGACGCTGCGCCGGGCGGCATGACCGGCGAAGGCGCCGATCCCGCCGGCACTGCGCGCGTCCCGCGACGCGTGCTGGAGGCCGCCGTGGATCGAGACGTGCGCACCGAGCACGGTCGTCAGCGTGCTCTTGTCCTCCTGCTCGCTCGCCTCGACGCTCTCGCTGCGCAGCGTCAGCTGCGCCTCCGGACGGTGGCGGCTCGACCGGGCGGGCTCGATCCCGGTCGCGCGGACACGTACCGAGAGGAAGCGTGTCGCCCCCAGGGGGCCCCGGAAGGGAAGGGCCACCGACAGTCCCGTACCGCCGAGCAGCGCGGGCATGTGCGCGGTCAGGCTCTCCTTCCGGAAGGTCGCCTCGAGCGTTCTCGCCAGCGGACAGGCGTGTTCGAGACCGGTCCGCGAGGGTGCCGGGACGATCCCGCGCGCCCGGGCCTGCTCCAGGATCGTCTCCAGTACGCCGTCCGCGCGGAGCAGTTCGACGCCGTGCAGGGTGCTGGGCACCACACCGCCGTTGACGTACGCGCGGTCCGGCGGTGCCGGGGGCGCGGCCACGGCATCCGGGCGGATGTCCTCCCAGCGCGCGGGCGGCATGAGGAGGTCGACCGCGGCGGAGTAGAACAGGTAGCGCGGTTCGTCTTCGACGGTGTCACGTCCCCTGCTGTGTCCCAGCGTGACTTCCACAGTGACGTCGGTCGTATACCAGAGGACTGTTCCCTCGTAGGTGACCCTGGCGGCGTCGACGGCCCCATGCGTCTCGCGCCGTGCCGTGCCCTTCGCGTAGGAGGCCGCGCCCTCCGCGAACAGGCCGAGCCTCGTCCTGGAGGAGGCGTCGTCCCCGGCATCGGCGGGCGCGCCCGCTCCGCCCCAGGCCGCGCGGGGGCCCACCGACAACTGGGCCTGCGCCGACCGGGAGGTGGTGCGGGCCTTCACCACACCGCTGGCGGACTGCACGAGCGCCTCGATCTCGCCCGGCCCGCCGGCCTTCTGCGGCAGGGCCCCGCTGAGCCGCAGACGCAGCCGCAGCGTGGACGTCCAGCCGTCTTCCGCGGTGTGGTCGAGGGTGTGGCCCCGTTCGCTGACCAGATAGGGGAAGGCGGCCGCCAGGGCATCGGGACGCAGGGCCCCGGCGAACGTCTCCGGCAGCGGGCCGGGCCGGCGCCTGCGATGGAAGGCGGCGACGCTCTCGCGCAGGTGCGGGAGAACGGGAAAGTGCGCGTAGATCCCCGAAGCCGCACCGTCGAGCCGCAAGGTGGCGGCGGGTGGCGCCGGCCAGTCCCGGGACGGCACCGGGCGTGACGGGCCGTCCGGGAGCCGGGCCGCCGCGCCGGTCCGGCTCCCGGACGGCGAGAACTCGTGCGGCACGGAGATCTCCGCCACCATCTCGTGGGGCCGGTACAGGTACCAGACGTCCGGTTTGGCTCCCGGACGCCGCAGCTCCATCCGGAATCCGAGGTCGAGCGTGTGCTGGTCCACCGCGGAACCGGTCTCCTTGCGCGCGTAGAACTTGTCCGCCTTGACGAACGAGGATCCACTCCCCCAGCCGGCCTGTCCGGTCAGGCGCAGTGCGCCCAGCTGGAACTGGAGCGTGCCGGCGACGTTCACCCGCGCCCCGCCGCCGAGGCCGGCCTTGAAGGACGTGTGTCCGTCCGTCTGGGCGGTCATGGCGGTTCCGGCGGTGACACGGCTGTTCATCCTCATCCCGTACGACGTCACCCCCAGGGAGTCCAGCAGGTGGGCACGGATGTCCACGGTCACCGGCACACCGCCGAGGTGCAGGGTGTGGGCCGTGCCGGCCATCAGCGCGGGCAGACCGCCCGCCAGGGCGGGGGCACCGAACCACACGTCCAGTTGCCGGTCGACGCCCGCCCAGTCGACCGCGTCGCGCCGCGCCCTCTTCATCCGCGCGACCGCGTCGTCGAGCGCCGCCCGGACGCTCTCCCTCACCCACTCGGCACCGGCCACCCCGGTCACGGTGGCGGTACCGAGTCCCACCCGGGATGCCAGCGCGGGAGGTTCCCCTGGGCTGCGGACGGGCCGGTAGGTCCCTCTCGTCCAGCGGGGCATGCCCCGCAGGCGCACGTCGCGCGGGACCGGCCGGGCGCGTGCCCTCGTGTGCGGCTGCCCGGGCACGGCTGCCGCGGGCGGCACGGAGTCGCGGTAATCCCTGACGTAGGGGCTGACGAGCCGCCCGAAGACGCGGTGCTCGAAGTCTGCGGCGCCTCTGCCCTGCCGCCAGGCGACGCCCAGGTCGGCCCACGCCCTCTGTCTCGTCACGGTCAGCGCCGGGTGGGTCGGTGACTGCCATTCCACCTCCATCAGCAACACCGATCCGTAGCGGGCCTGCGGTTCCTGCACGGTCAGCACGGTGTGCGGCATCGACTGCGCCGCCAGCCGGGTGGACCAGCCGCGGGCCGAGGACAGGGTCACCGCGGCGCTCGGCGCCGTGCCACTGGCCGTGGCGTCGGCCGTGGGCACGTGCAGTCCCACGGCGGTGACACCGACCGTGACGGACGCCTCGCTCTCGCCGCTCGCGCCACGGGACACGGTGCTGCCGGTGCCCATGTCCGTGCGCGTCTTCGTTCCGGACACGCCGAGGAACTGCGCGCTGTCGATCGTGGCACGAATGCGCAGGTGGCCCCGGAAGCCCCCGAAGGCGGGAAGCGCGGTGCCATGGCCGAGGGGGCCGGACGTGTCACCGCTGCTGAGCCACCAGCCGTGACGGGTGCGTGCGGACTGCTCGTTGAGCAGGCTCTGGGCCTGGCGGACGACCTCCACGGCGCTTTCCGCGCTCACCCCCGCCTCCCGCAGGTCGCGCTGCACGGCTGCGACCAGCGGCACGAGATCGACGGCGTGGAGGGTTTCGCGTGAGCGGTGGTGCGGTGCGGGGCCGTCGACGCCGTCCGGCGTGGCCCTGATGTACCGGTCCGGTCCCTCGGCCGGTCCCGCGTGTTCGGCGGAGAAGCTGACGCGCAGGCCGCGTGCGATCGGCTTGTGGGTGCTGTGCTCCACTCCGTCGACGAAGACCCGCAGCCGGATGCCGCTCAGGCAGGTCACCCGGCCCTCCACCTGCGAGGTGTGCCCGGAGATGACGGTCCGTCTGTCCCCCTCGGCCTGTCCCTCGCCCACTTCCGCCCCGAGCACCGGAACAGCGGGGACGACGGCGGAGGCGGCCCGGGAGGTGAGACGCATCACGGCGAGCAGGCCCGCCTCGGCGGTCCTGGTGGTCGTTCGGCTCTTCTCCGTGGCGGCCGAGGTGGAGTTGAAGGACACGTCGTACTCGCTCTCCGGCGTCGCCGTACCGGCTGCGGGGAGTGCCTCGATGTCGTCGAGTACGGGGCTGAGCCAGACCAGACGTCCGTGGAGGGCGTGAAGTTCACCGTGGCGCAGCAGCGAGGTCCAGGTGTCGGCTCCCTCGCGCAGCAGCAGCCGTCGGGCGGCGGTCTCGACATCGCGCAGCAGGACGGGGTTGTCGTAGGTGAGGACCCCCCTGGCGTCGACGGCGGCCTGGGCCGGTTCCTGCCGGGCGGCCTCGATCACCTGCGCGTCGCCCTTCGGGCCGCGTCGCGCGAACCACGGTTCCCTCGGCGTTTCCTGAGCGGTCGGTGTGTCGAATTGCTGTGGTGTCATACCGGACTCCCGTCGTCGCACGGCGCAGAGGGACGGCGGGACGGGCCGAACACGGCCCGTCACCACCGGCGGGGACGTGGGTGGTCCCGTCCCGCCGTACGGGATCCGCGTCCGGCCGGTTCTCCGCGAGACGGTGAACGCCAGGAGAAAAGTGTCCGCGCGGCAGGAAAGAGGCGCTCCGTGCCCGGCTGGGCGTCGTCCGGTCGCCGTGAACCCCCGTTGCGCTCCCGTCGTACACGGCTGAGAGGAAAAAGGCGCCTTCCGACGACCACAGACGGGTTGAGCAGATGACGACACCCCCTTCTTTTCCGGTTCCGGACCGGACCGAACCGTCTCCCCCGGCGACCGGGAACACGAACATCGAGGAGCTCGTCGGCACCCTCGCCGCGCAGATCGCGCAGAACGCCCGGCAGGGGAAGGCGTCCGACAACCAGTACCAGCAACTGTCGGAAGCACTCCGGCTCGGCAGGAGCGGAGGGGACGGCATGCAGGAAGCGCAGCTGATCGGCACCACGCTCCAGGCCCACTTGCAGGCCTACCGGGACCTGAAGAAGGAGAACTCCCTCCCGCAACGCGTTCGCCGGGCTCCGGGCGTCCTGCGCCGGGGCGTCGGCAAGGTGTTGACGTCCGTCGAGGGAGCGCTGTCCCGCCTGGCGGACAAGGCCGGCACCTGGCATCCGATGGCCAAGGTCTTCGACGCGCTGGGACGGACCCTGAACGCAGCCGGTGACCGCCTGGTTTCCGCGAGCCGGCGGGAGCCCGGCAGCCTCAACGCCTTCGGCCGCCTGGTCCAGGCGGTGGGCCGCTTCATCCAACGGGTGGGCAGGCCCAGGTCGCTCCGGCCCCGTATCGCCAACGCCCTGCGCGGCGGAATCGCGGCCTCGCTGACCGCCGTGTCCAAGAGTCTCGGCCGGGCGGCGGAAAGGGTGGCACCGGCTCCTTCGCATGCGGCCACTGCCGCCGCCGCGCCGAACACCCCGCAGGCCGTCCGGACCACCTCTCGCCCGCTGCCTCCTCTGCCCACCGGTGTGCAGCCCTTCACGCAGCAGCAGTGGACGCGTACGGCGAGCACGGGCTCGTCCCCCCACACACCGGCCTCGCCCTCCGCACTGGCGAGCGTGGCCGGTTTGAACGCCGCGGACCGCACCCCTCTGACGCAGGGTGCGGCAGGAGCGGCGCAGGCCGCCCCCGCTCCCCCGGCGCAGACGAGCGCGCACCAGATGAAGTGACCGGTGGAGGCGGGAAGCGGCACTCGGCCGGCCCGGGGCTGTGCCCGTACGGCGCCGGAAGCCATCCGATTGTCACAGAACAGTTTCACGCAGCGGACCGACGAACCCGCCCCGAGAACCGCCCGTACCCCGAGTGTCAGCATCCCGCAGAACGCGGCATCACACCTTTGCCACCCCAAGGGGTACCCCATGATTCGCACTCGCATGATGGCCGTGATCGCGGCCACGACCGGCGCACTGCTCCTCTCGGCGTGCGGCGGCTCGACCGACGACGGTGCCGCGGCCGAGAAGCCCCAGCAGTCGGCGGCGGCCGCCTCGGACGGGAAGAACTTCGAGTTCCTGGCCGGCACGGCCAAGCAGAACGGCGCCGACCTCCGCACCGGTGACGGGGCCCCCGACGCGGCCCCCCAGGTGGCCGCCAAGTCCAAGCGGCCGGTGGTGCGCCAGTGGGTCCAGCCGACCGCGAAGCAGCACCCCGAACTCGGCGAGATCGTGGTCAACGGCAACGGCTTCACCCTGTACCGGTTCGACAAGGACACCGCCAGCCCGTCCAAGTCGAACTGCTTCAACGCATGCGCGGCGAACTGGCCTCCCTACCTCATCGCCCCGGGCGGCAAGGTGCACTTCAAGATCGATCCGTCCCAGGTGGGCTTCATCCCCCGTGACGGCGCCTTCCAGGTCACCATCGGGGGCTGGCCGGTGTACCTCTTCAGCGGTGACACCAAGGCCGGTCAGACCAACGGCCAGGGCAAGGACAACGGCACGTGGGCCGCGGTCACCCCGGAGGGCGAGAAGGCCGGCGGCGGTGCCGTGGCTCCCAGCGAGCCGCCCGCCGAGACCATCGGCGGGGAGAACCCCGCCGTGCAGCCCGCCACGAGCGGCGTGTTCTTCGACACCCCCAACTTCGGTGAGCCGGCCGAGGGCATCACGGGCCCCGGCTGCAAGCCGGTCCGTTTCCCCGGATCCGTTTCCATCCTCGGCTCCGCCAAGGTGTGGGCCGGCGACAACTGCACCGGCAAGTCCGCGACGATCACGAGCAGTGTGACCGACCTGAACTCACTGGGCCTCGGCACCATCAAGTCCATCCGCTTCGCCGGCTGAGCGGAGACCCGCGCGTCGGACGCCGGGACGGAACACCTGAGTCCCCCGCAGCTGTGCCCCGGGCCCGCCCGGGGCACAGCTGCGTTCGGCCACCGCCCGCTTCGGGCGTCACGCCTCCCGGAGCGGACGTCAGGCGCCCGCGGCCGGGACGGCGGATCCCGCGGTCGCGGAGACAATGCCGGGACAGGGTGATCCCGGACGCCGCCGCCCGCGTAGAGACAGGTGCGTCCCTCTCTGCACCGGGGACGCGCCCCGGCTGCTCGCCGCCGCTCCCTCCCCCCGGCACGGCGAGCAGCCGGACGGAGGCACCCGGTCGGTCGGGTGCCTCCGTCATGGCTTCGTCACTCGGACTCGGACATCAGGTCTTCCAGACGCCGGCGCATCCGTTCGGCACCGGGGAAGACGAGGGATTCGATCAGGGCGAGCGCCTGGCTCCAGGCGGCACGGGCCGCCGCGCGGTCGTCGAGGGACAGCCGTGCCTCCCCCATCCGCCGCAAGGTGTCCGCCACGTCCCACACGGCGTTGCCGTACTGCCGGGCCAGGACGACCGACTGTTCATAGGCGGCGGCGGCCTGCGCGTGGTCCCCCCGGTGCTGCAGGGCGTTGCCGAGGGTGTCCAGGACATCGGCCTCGCCGCACATGTCCTTCGCCTCCCGCATGAGCTTCAGCGCCTCATGGCAGTGGGTGACGGCCTCGTCGTACTCGCTGAGGGCGATACGGCAGTAGGCGAGGGAGTTCAGCGTCTTGGCGACGAGTGAGGCGTTGTCACCGAGGCTGTGCAGCTCGTAGGCCTTGCGTGTGTGCTCGAAGGCCACAGCGGCGTCGCCCTGCTGGTAGGCGACCCAGGCGAGGTGGCGGTGGCTCTCACCGACCCAGACCAGGGGGTGGTGCGCCTCGCCGACCCAGGTGAGGTAGCGATGGCTCTCGCTGTAGCGGCTCATGTCGGGGTGGGCGCTGAAGCGCTCCAGGGTGAGCTCGGCGTACCGCCGTGCGCCGTCGAGGTCACCGAGGAACCCATGTGCCTTGGTCAGGCCCTTGAGTACGAAGGCCTCCGCCATGCTGTCGCCGAGACGACGGGCCGACGCGAGGGCGTGTTCGTGGCTGGTGCGCACGTCCGGCCACTGCCCGTGCCGGTCGAGATAGTGGAACGTGGTCACGGCCAGCCGCCACGCGTGATCGTCGTAGTGATGTGCCGTGGCCTGCTCGATGCAGCGGAGGAGCACCTGGTGCTCCGCCGCGTACCAGGCCGTGGCGGCGGCACGGTCGGGGAAGGCCTCCGGGCCGACGCCCTCTCCGGGGGCCTGATGGGCTATGCGGCCGAGGTGGGGGTCGAGGGCCTCGGTGGCGTGCCGCGCGCTGTGCAGGTAGTGGTCGAGGGCGCGGCGGCGGGAGTCGTCGCGTACAGCGGGCGGGTCGTCGGCGGCGAGTTCGGTCGCGTAGGCGCGCAGCAGGTCGTGGAAGAGGTAGCGGCCCGGCAGGTGCTCGTCGAGCAGGTGGGCCTGGACGAGTTCGTTGAGGAGCCGGCGGGTGTGCCCCACGGTGCGTGCGATGAGGCTGGCGGTGGCGCGTAGGGAGATGTCTGGGCCGAGGTGGTGGGCCAGGAGACGGAACAGGCGGCCCGCTTCCTCGCTGAGTGTGCGGTACGACCAGGAGAAGACGGCACGGATGTTGGTGACGGTGTCACTCTGATCGGTACTCAGCGCGTCGAAGGTCTCCTGGCTGTCGGTGAGTTCCCCCGCGATCGCCGCGAGGGGGAAGGCGGGGTGGGCGGCCGCGCGGGCGGCGGTGATCGCGAGGGCGAGCGGCAGGTGCGCGCAGTGTTCCGCGATGCGTCTGGCCGCCTGGGGCTCGGCGTCCACCCGGGCGGTGCCCAGTCGCCGGCGCAGGAACTCGTCGGCCTCCTGCGTGGTGAGCGTGCCCAGCGGGAGGGACAGCGCCTCGTGCTGCGTGATCAGCGGCATCAGCTGGTTACGGCTGGTCACGATCACCAGGCATCCGGGAGTGCCCGGCAGCAGCGGCACCACCTGACCGGCGTCACGGGCGTTGTCCAGGAGGAGCAGCATCCGCCGCCCCGCCAGAAGACTGCGGTACCGCGCCGCCAGCGCGTCCGTGTCATGGGGCAGTTGCGACGGTTCGGCACCCAGCGACTCCAGCAGCACCCGCAGGGCCCGCCCCGTGTCCAACGGCTCGCCCGACGGGTCGAACCCGCGCAGGTTGACGTACAGCTGCCCGTCCGGATAGTGATCCGCCACCCGGTGGGCGAGATGCACGGCGAAGGTCGTCTTGCCCACTCCCGCCGTCCCCGTCACCGCGGCTATCACCACCGCCGCCGCCTGGGTCTCCTCCACTACGCCCACCGCCAGCTCCGACTGGGTCCGGCGCCCGATGAAGGCGGTCACGAAGCGCGGCAGTTGGTTGGGGGACGTACGGGACGCGTCGGAATGGCGGCCGGGGCCGGGAGCGGGGGTGGCGGTCGACTCCGCCATCAGGGCGGGGTCGGCGCGCAGCATCCGCGTGTACAGGGACTGCAGATGCGGTCCGGGGTCGACGCCCAGTTCGTCGGCGAGCAGGCGCTGCCCCTCCTGGTAGGTGCTGAGCGCGGTGGCCTGCTGGCTGGAGCGGTACAGGCCGAGCATCAGCAGCGCGCGCAGTTCCTCGTGCAGGGGGTTCTCGGTGACCAGGGCGGTCAGCTCCGCGAGGGTCTGCCTGCTGGTCCCGAGGTCGAGTTCCGCGGCGAGACAGGCCGTCAGGGTCTCGAGCCGGAGCCGCTCGAGACGGGCCCGGTGGAGGTCGGCGAAAGCCGCCCTGATACCCGTCAGCGGGGCCCCGTGCCACAGGTCGAGGCCCTGGTGCAGCAGTTTCACCGCGCCGGCGATGTCACCGGACCTGCGGGCCCGTTCGGCTTCCGCGGTCAGTCCCGTGAAGACTCCCAGGTCCGTCTGGTGCGGGGAGATCCGCAGGCGATAGCCGTCCCCCTGGGACTGAATGACGGATGCCTCCAGTCCGACGTCCGGTTCGAGCGCCTTGCGCAGGCGGTGCGCGTAGATGCGCACGGTGTTCACCGCTGTGTCGGGAGCGCTGTCCCCCCAGAGCGCATCGATCAGTACGGTGGCTGACAATGGTGTTCCCTCGGCCAGCAGCAGTCTCGCCAGGAGGCCTCGTTGCTGGGGCGGCCCCAGCATGATCTCCTGGGAACCCCGCGTGGCCGTCACCGCCCCGAGCAGGGTGAAGCGCAGCGGTTCTTGCATGTCTCCTCCCCCTACGCCCCCATGACGCGGAGTAACACCATACCGAGAACTTTTCGGCCCGCGGGAAGCAGCGAGCGCCCCTGCACCGTGAGGGAGAAACGGCCGAGATCGGTCTGGCTCATGGCCGCAATCAGTATGGACGAAACCCCCGTCGACTCGGGTCGTGCGCCGTCGACGGACGAGGACGAGCGGCGGCCCCCGGTCGGCGCCATCAGGCGGCGCTGATGGGCATGACCTGATGAGGGCCCGTGCCGAGGCGGTGCCTTCACCCGCGGTCATGCACGGAGCGTGAGGTTCTACCCCCCTTGTCATCATGTGGAATTCATCCGCCGGACATGAGGTCCGGCGCGCGTACGCGTCGGCCGCGCGCTGTGTCAGAGGCGCAGACCGGCCTCTCGCAGCCACTTGCCGGGATCGATCAGACCGCCCTGCGCGGTCCGCACCTCCAGGTGCAGGTGGGGCCCGGTCGTGTTACCGGTCTCCCCCACCCTGCCGATCACCGCACCGGCTTCGACCCGCTGTCCGACGGCCACGGAGACGTCGGCCTGGTGGCAATAGTCGACTTCTGTGCCGTCGAGCAGGCGCAGGACCGTCCGGTTGCCCAGGGGCCCGTCACGGGTCACTTCCACGATGGATCCCTCCCCCACCGCGCGCAGGGGCGTGCCGGTGGGCGCGGCGAAGTCGAGTCCGGTGTGACGGCCGGACGACCAGAGCTTCCCCGCCTGACCGAACGTCGAGGTCAGGGTGTAGTCGCTCAGGGGCAGGACCATGCCGGACTCGGGCGCTGCGTCCGCGGCGGCATCCGCCGCCCGCTCGCGCGCCGCTCGCTCGCGGTCGGCCTGTTCCTGTCCGGCCCGCCGCCGTTCGGCGCGCTCCGCCTCGGTTCGCTCCCGCACCCGGGCGATGCGGTCGCGTTCGTCCTTCACTGCCTGCTCGAAGGCGGCGGCCAGTTTCTCCTGCACCGTCGCCTGCTCGAGCAGCGCCCGGCCGGCCGTGCTTCCCGGGCGGAGGGGCAGCAGGAGGGAGAGCCGGCCGGGGGAAGCCACGGCGGGGGCGGATGGCGTCGGGCTGTTCCCGTCGGCGGCGGGCACGGTGCCGGCTTCTCCCCCCGCCTCCGGACCGGCCCCGGCCCGCGGCCACAGGAACGCCGCCGCGGACACCACGGCCCCGAGGACGGCAAGGGAGACGAGGACGCGGACGGTACGCGTTCCCGGCCGCCGGGATGCGGGCTGCTGCTCCGGCACATAGCCGAGCACCGGCGCCTGTTCCCCCCAGGGACGGCGGGTGAAGCGTTCGGAACGGGCGCCGAATTCCTCACCCGGTATGTCTCCGGAATCATCGCGTCCGGAATCCGCCATCACTTCGAGAACACCTCACTGTACGGGACCGCAGAAACGTCGAGGGCCGCCGTCCGGCCCGTTACGGAAGTACGGAAAAAGGAAGGCATCGTGCCGTCCTCGGATCCGGTGATCGGCCGCTCCGGCCGCACGTTCCTCGGACACATCCGGCTACGCGTCACAGCGTGCGCCGGTTCATGCGTCGCACCCCCGGTCCGGCACTGTGCGATGCCGTTCGCTTCATGAACCAGTACCGGGCACGGACCGTAGCCACGTGTGGGGGCCGCGGACCGTGCCCGCCGTCACCTGCGGGAACTAGGGGTTCATGGTGAAGAGCGAACGTGGCTCGGGCGGTATGCCGCGCGCCGCCGTCATTGCCCTCGGCGTATCGGTCGTCCTGGCCGCCTTCGCCGGGCCCGTGATCCTGATAGTGGCGGTCGCCGCGGTTCTTCTGATCGGCGGCTTCGGAATTCTGCTGCTGCCCCTGGTGCTTTTCCTCGTCATCATCCAGGGGCTCCCCCTGGCCGGGATCGAAGACCTGGGGAACGCAGACTTCGACGATCTGACACAGGCCGAGCGGTCCTGCGAGGAAACCGAGGCCCTCCTCGTCGAGAGCAATCCGGACAGTCAGGCGGACAGAGCCGAGCGCATCGTCAACGGTGATGGCAAGGGCCAGTTGGAAAGGGTGACGCGGGGCTCACCGTCGGGCAGCGCCTGCACGGTGCCCAACGACATGCTGGAGGACATGGACGAGGCGGGATCCGTCTGCGACGTCATCGGCCCCGTGACCATCGCCGCGCAGATCATGTACGAGAGCCAGTTCCGCACGGACTTCGTCGGGCCGAACGGCGCGCGGGGCGTCTCCCAGGTCCCGACGGAGGCTTTCGAGCGGCTGGCGGAGGAGGGCGCCGACCCGTTGGACGCCGATGTCTCCATCGACGTCCAGGGCCGTTACCTGTGCGAACTGGCCGGCCAGGTGCAGGACCTGGTCGGCACCGGCCAGGCGGCCGGCTCGGTTCTGGACATGACGCTGGCCGCCTACGACGTGGGGATCGACGCCGTGCGGGAGGCCAAGGGCGTACCCGCCTCCGAGGACGCCCAGAGTTACGTCGTCGGGGTGCGGCTGTGGTTCGCCCCCATGGAAGGGGTGGGGCCGCCTCCCCGGAAGATCCCGCTGCAGAACGGCATGGTCGACACCGGCCCCGGCATCCCGGCTCCCCCGGCGCAGGAGGCCGCCCCGGCGAACTCGCCTGCCGTGTGAACCGCCGGAGGCCGACGCCCTGCCCGAACCGGCGGCCGAATGAACTGGACAAGGATGTCCACCGTAGTAACTATTGAGACAATAGCCCGATTACTACCAATGTGGATGTCCCAATGAACAACCATGGCGGGGATACCGCGATCCGGATCCAGGTCGACGTCGAGACCACAAGCCGGGTCGACTACGCGGCGCAGCGCTCCCAGGTGAGGGAGGGCGGAGAACGCGTCACCTGGGACGAGAGCCTGCCCCCGGACGTCCGTGGGTCCAAGCTCTGGGCCGCGCTGGACGCGCTGGCCGACCGCGGCTCCGCCCGCCGGCAGACGAAGCGGGAACCCGACACAGCGGCGCGGCAGGGCACCGCGCCCACGTCACCGCAGCGGTCGGCCGAACACCCCGCGTTCGCCGACGCTGCGGACCTGTACCTGCCCGAGCGGAACAGCCCGCGGCACGCCCCGGCAGCGGCGTCTCCTGCTCCTGTGCCCTCCGGTCGGCTGCGCAGAGGAGTGCACCCCGCCTTCCCCACCACGCCACGCGGCAGGACACCCGCTGCCGCCGGCGCACCGGTGAACGGCCACATCGCGGCGATCGCGGGCGGGAACGCGGTGCGCGGCAACTATCCCGGGACCACGGCCGCGACGAGGACGGCAGCAGCCGGCACACCGAGGGCCGCTTCCCTCGCCAGGCCGGCGGCCGCGCGCTGAGGCCGACGAGCCGGCGGCGTGCGTGCCGCTTCCCGACCGGCCGTCACAGGGGCAGGACCGTAGCCCGTTGCCGCACGGCGCCGGAGGGCCGTCCGCCTTCGAAGCGCTCGGTCTTGTGGCCCTTGACGCACGGCCGGAGCGTGCGGGGGTCCATGGCCCCGGAGGAGACGGCCGGCGGCGACAAGCCCGCCGAGGAGGTAGGCGGCACGGTTGAGGGCATCGGAGAATCCCGCGCCTTCCGTGACCTCACCGCAGGCGCGCACAGGCTCCAGGACCATGGTGAGATGCCCCTGCGCGGGTTTCGGCCCGGCGGCGGCCAGGACCGCCTGGCAAGCCCTGAGCGGCACCGGACGAGGGCCGGGAACGGGCCGGCGGGCAGATGGCCGGTGAGGGTGTGCAAACCGTTCGCCGCGCCTCTGAGGTCGACGTGGTCCCCTATGGGGATGCCGGGCAGGATGCGGTCCCGGGCAGGCGGCTGGGCCGGGTGAGGGTTCATTCGGCAGTCGCTGGAGTTCGGGGCAGGGGTCTTGCGTCCGGGGGCGAGGGGATGGACCGGCCGGCCGCGGCGGCCGGTCCAGCGGGCGAGTGCCGGCACCGGTCAGCGACTGACTGAATCGAAAACGCGCTGCCGCGGGTCGCTGTCGGAAAACTGCAGCTCAACGGGCATCCCCACCCCCAATCAGCGACCGAAGCGACTCAGTGACGGACATGGACTAGCGAAGATCCCCGGGGCCCTGACCCCTGTGGGAGGGCTTCGGCGTCGGGCCGTGCACGACCCTCCGCAGGGCCACCAGCGACCGGAGAAGGGGCACGGCGACCGGCACGTCGTCGGTCGCTGACTTCGGTCGCTTGAGTCGCTGCTGGGTGACAACTAGTCCTGACCTGGCTGTTTGTCTCGTGAACAGAGGCAACCGAACAGTCGCCGAGTCGCTGGTCCACAGTCGCTGGCTGCTTCTCGAAGCAGCCGGCGAAGCGACCGCCCGGCCCTGGAGTGGTTTTCGCAGGGCCGGCGGGGGTCAGCGAACTGTCCGGCTCCGTCGCTCCAGTGCGGCCTGCGAAGCGGCTGCCACGAGGCGCCCGTAGTCGGCGGAGCGGACCTCACCGCTCGTGCTGTCCAGTCCAGCAGCCGTGGCGATGTCGTCGAACGACACTTGGAAGGGACTGAGGGAAGTCAGGGAGAGCTTCGGGCGCAGCAGGTCCGACGACTCCGCCAGTCCAGCGCTCTTGGCGTAGGCGGCGTACTTCTTCAGGTCGGATCCGGCTATCGACTGGGCAGCCTGGCCGAGGACAGTGGGAGAGAACGGCTTGGCAGAGTTCATCAGATGTTTCATGGTTCATCCTTACTTTTGCGTTCTGATCCTCTGTACGACGCTTCGCCCCCAAAGTGTTCACGTCCCCCATGTGGCCTCTGACACGGCGGAACGCCCCCCGCCCTCAGCCCGAACGCGATCACTGCTCCGACAAGTTCGAGGAGTACGCCTTCGCGGGAGCAGTGCTGGGAGCAGCGACTCCGGGGCGCTGCGCGGTCGCCGGCGGTGCAGCGGGACGACGGGCTGCGGGGCTGTTGAGCCTGGGCGGCGGGTTTACGGAGAGCCGCCCGCCGTGGTGCTCGGCCGGCGTGGCGACGGCCCGCAGGGCGTCCACGTCGGCTGCGGCGAACCGGGCCGGCTGTCCGGCCCGGGCCCGTTCGGCGTTCGCGGCCTCGGCCCGCTCCACCAGGGCCAGGGCGCCGCCGCCGTATTCCGTCGGAATACTCACCGCTTACGGGTGGAGTTGAGGCGTGCGATGCCGAGCTGGTCCGCGACGAGAGCGATGTCTCCGAGTGCTTCGTTGCGGGGGTCGAGATAGCGCAGGGGGCGCTGCCTGACGATTGTGTCCTTGAAGCGCTGCTTCCGCCGGACGATGGGCAGCAGCTTGGGCTCCCAGTCGGGGTTGCTGCGAATGGCCCTTATGGCGTCGTCCGTGACGGCGCCGCCGCTGCGGCGGACTTCTCCGTCAGCAGTGAGAGGAATGTTGGTGGCGAGGATGTGCTGCACCTCGGTCTTGAAGCCGAACCGGCGGAACTTGCGGAACCCCTTGTCCAGGGTCTCCTCGAGGTCCTGCAGACCGATGATGTACTTGAACTCGTCGGCGACGCAGGCGATGACCTCGGGGCCGACCATGGCGATCGACAGGAGCAGGATGCCGAGTGTCGGGCCGCAGTCGAAGAACATGATGTCCCAGCGTTCCTTCGGCATCTGCTCGTCCAGGACGTTCTGCAGCCACAGCACACCGGCCGGGTCGAGTCCGAGGTTGACCTCCGCGTCCGCCATCTCGGTCGTACCGAGGACGAGTTCCAGGCGCGGGATGTGACGGAAGGCGTCATCCTGCTCCCCCTCCCCGATGCGGTAGCGAGCGGGGACGACGGCTTCCTCAAGACGGTGCTTGCCTTGCAGGACGCTGAAGATGGTGGGCTGATCGTCGGGCGGGTCCTGGTAGCCGAGGATGTGCGAAGCGGTGCGCTGGGGATCGAAGTCGGCGACGGCGACCTTGTGCCCGCGCAGGGCTGCTTCGACGGCGAGGTTCACCACTCCCTGCGTCTTGCCGGCGCCTCCGGCGATGACGGAGCAGGCGAAGATCCGGGGACCGTCGGAGGGGGGCGGTGTGATCGTTCGGGTGGGCAATGGCGCTCCTGGTGGATTCGGCGCGGGCACGGCGGCCGGGTATTCCGTCGGAATACTGCTTGGTCGGCCGACGGCCTGCCCGAGGCGATCATTCCGACGGGATAAGGATCACTGGCTGGCGAGCCGGTCCTGCTCCCACTCGGTGGGTTCGTACTGGACGCCTGTCTTGAGGTAGTTGAGGTATTCGCGGTCGCTGTCGTCCCACGTACGCGCGGAGTCTGCCGCACGGAGCTCCGCTGTGGCCAGGGCGAGCGCGAAGGCGACGCGAGTGGTGAGCCTTGTGTCGCCTGAGGAGGCCACCGTCTCGAAGTAGCGGGCGGGCTTGGCTACGGGTTCCGCCGCATTCGGTGCTGACCTGAGCCAGGCGTGCGCAAGTTCGCGCGCCGCTTTGTCCGGGCCCACCAGCAGCGCGGGACCCAGCAGACGAAGCGTCTCGCGCGGGTTGGACGGGACACCCATGGAGACCAGGGTCCGACACGCGTGCTCACGCCGCTGCGCGGCCTCGGCAGCCGGGTCGGGTGCCGACGGGGTGCTCTCGCCTTGCGCCTGGTCGGTGTCCGCTTCCTTGCCCCTCGACTGCCGAGGGCTGACCTCTCTGGAGCCGTCAGCGTTCGACTTCAGCGCCTCCCTGTGGATTTCGCCCGTGGCATCGGTCTCGTCGGGGGACTGCTTCTTCTGGGCTGGCACCGTCGGGGAGGGCGGGACCCCGGGGTCTGGCGCGGTCAGGACGCGAGCGGCAGCGAAGGCCGCCTTGATGCCCTCCGCTTTCATGATCTTCCAGGCCTGCAACTGCTGCTCTGGCGAGGTGAGCCGGTCCAGAAGGGTTTCGGCCTCGCTCACGGCGAGGCCCTCCATGATTGCCTCCTGCACTTCAGTGGGGAGCTTCAACAGCTTGAGGCGTCGGGAGATGTGCGGCTGCCTGGTCCCGGTCTGCTGGGCAATCTCCGCCTGGGTCAGGCCGTCGCTCAGCGCGCCCTGGAACGCGAGGGCCTGCTCGACCGGGTTCAGAGGAACCCTGCGCATGTTCTCAGGCAGACCGAGGAGCCGGGCCCGCGGAATCTTCGAGTTGATGATCTTGCAGGGAGCGCTCTCCCGGCCCGCGCGCTGCAGCGCGAGTTTCCTGTTGTGGCCGATCAGGATGACGTAGTCCTCGGCCGGCACGGCCCCGAGCGTTCCTTCCAACTCGTCCAGCTTCTCGGGCTGCTTCTCGGCAAGCCGCTCCCGCCAGTACTCCAGGAAGCCTCCGACCTCCGCAACCGAGAGGTCCTGCAGAAGCCCGTCCTCCGCTTTGATCGACTCAGTCAGCTCGTCGATGTCCTCGTCGCGGTACACGAGGCGGGGATTGAACGGGTTGGGGTGAAGTTGCTCAAGCGGGATCTCGATGATCTCCGCAGCATCCGGGTCGTCCCAGATGCTGCGCTTCTTCTTCCTGCTGCCGAACGTCATCGTCGGCCCGGAGGCTCCAGCCATGAGGTGTGCTCCTGCAACAGAAGGGTGCTGACAGGAGGTGACCCTAACGGCCTGCAAGGCGTCCGTACGGCAACGGGGCGGTATTCCGTCGGAATACGCTCTGGCACCCAGGTGTCACGCAGCAGGGGGCGATGGCCTCCGGTCCCCGCCCCCCAAACGGGCATGGATGGCTTCGCTGATGGTCCGCACCGCGTGGTCAACACCTCGCACCGTGGTCTCGGGGGAGAGCTGTTCTGATTGGTAGATGAATGCCGTGGAGCCGCGCCGGCTGCCGCAGTAGTCGACGATGCCGTGTTCGATCTGCGTCCGCAGTGCACTCTCGTATCCGTGGCGCTCGTAGGCACCGGGGTCGTCGCCGGCGATGGGGAGGAGATGGGTGGTGAGGTTCTGCAGTTTCGGCTGCAGGCCCGAAGCGGGGGAGTGCTCGAAGGCCCAGCCGTTGACGAAGACGCGGTCGATCCACCCCTTCAGGAGTGCAGGCATCGACCACCAGTACACGGGGAAGACCAG